>JAFDXS010000215.1 GCA_018267795.1 Bacteroidota bacterium
GTATATGCCTGCTGTGTAGCGCCGCTGATGTCTGTCCATACACCACTTCCCGGAACGCTTTCCTGCCATTGCATAGTCATACCGCCATATTTAAGCAAGGCTGTATCTACCATTGTGAATTTTTTGTTTGTACAAATAAATGTGGGGCCTGTGAGATGGCCTGCTGTGGGCTTGCCGGAGCAGGAAGCAAGTGCCACTATATTTATTTCGTAATCGGCGGTGACGCTATAAAAATACTCATCACCAGATACATCGTTATCACTGCATGGGTCTAATGCTTCTGAAGGAAATACAGAAGAACAGCACCTTGCATACCAAACATTGCGCACTCGCATACGATGATTTCCTGGTGTGGCGGTAATAGGTATATCTACATTTATTGATGCTGAAGATGCCGGAGTGGTATGTGTTGCAGCGTATGTGGTAGGAAATACCGGTGTTACCTTTTCTGTAGTAGTATCAAAGGTTCCATCATCATTGAAATCGATCCAAATCTGAGTATTTAAATCATCATCAGTCGCTCCGTATGTTACTGTAGCCGGATAACTACCACCTTGTTGTAGGTCGCATACAGCTATAGTAGTGGTCCTATCACGATAATCTATTGAAGTGCCCATAGGATCCGTAATTGAAGACCCTGCATAGCCTGTCATGTCAAATTCAGACATTGCACTTGATCCAGAACAACAAGTGTAAATAGGAGTACAATAAGTTTGTGCCTTAAGATTGGTGGAAAATAAAAGGAAACAAGTAAGCACGAGGGTGCTAATGAAAGATAAGGTTACATTTTCCCGTTTCATGGTATGTATAGATAAATGATTGGTTTATAAATAGGGTTAACAATTATAAAAATGCTCTTGTAAGGCGAAAAAACGGTTATAGTTATGACAGAGGTACATCTAATAAGACGTAATTTTCGGCTTAAAGGTTGGCAAATATCACAAAAAAGGAATTACCTGCTCAAACATTATTTTGTTATTTTTTAATAAACTGATTATTAAATAACTACGGTAAAAAGGAAATAAGAATGGGACAATATCCACAGGTTTTGACCATTTTAGGGTGAAGGCTGGCAGGATATAGCCTATTTGAAATTAATACATTAGGTTTGCTAAGAATTTCTATCCTACATGACTATAACACAATTGGAATATGTTGTTGCCGTAGCTACCTATAAGAGCTTCGTGGCCGCAGCAGAAAAATGTTTTGTAACACAGCCTACGCTGAGTATGCAAATACAAAAGCTTGAAGACGAGCTTGGTATAAAACTTTTTGACCGTAATAAACACCCCATAGCCATAACTGCTATGGGCAACGCCATAGTAGAACAAGCTAAAATAGTACTTGCCGAATGTGAGAAAATACAGGAGCTGATACAAACACAGCAAAACAACCTGGCGGGTACCTTTAAGCTGGCTGTAATACCTACTATAGCACCGTATGTAATACCAGGCCTATTGGAGCATTATGGTACAGCCTTCCCCAATGTAAAACTGCAAATAAAGGAGCTGGAAACAGATCATATAATAGCTGCGCTGCGCAATAATGAAATAGATGCGGCACTGCTGAGCACCCCACTTGAGGAAGCAGACATAAAAGAGTATCCGCTGTTTTATGAAACCTTTGTTGCTTACTTTTCAAAGGATGAACCTGCACTGAAAAAGCGACTTATAGTTCCGGATGATATCTCGCTGGAGCGTATATGGCTGCTAAATGAAGGGCATTGCATGCGCAACCAGATCATTAATCTGTGCAGTGAGCATATACAGATGCTACAGGCTGAAAGGCCATACCGCTACGAATCGAGCAATGTTGAAACACTGCGCAAGATGGTAGATAAGAATGGTGGTGTAACAGTACTGCCTGAACTGGCAACACTGGAGTTTAATGATGACCAGATGGATAACATCCGCTACTTTGAAGACCCCGAACCTGTAAGGGAAATAAGCCTGGTGACAAACATGCATTTTGTGAAGCTTACCCTGCTGCAAAGCCTGATGGACGAAATACTGAAACTGGTGCCTGAAAAGATGCGTGTACAAAAGAAGAACAGGAAAGTATTGCGTATACAATCTGCTAAACTGTAGCTATAATAATACGGTTGAGTCCCTTGTTAAGCACTTTAACCGTTGGAAAAACCTGGTCAATGCTTCTCTTAACATTTGCCCATTCAGCCTCCCTGATAGCTATATAATTCATTATAAAAATGCCGCCGGTATTAATATGCCGGCGGCATTCCTGTAAAAAGTTGTTGCCGGTAACGAAGCCCGGCACTACTCTACCCTGGAAAATATCCACGATCAACATATCGCAGGTTTCTTTGTTGTCCGTAATAAATGTTTTAGCATCAGCACAAACGGGAGTAATGTCGCTGAGCAGTTGTTCATTCATTAACTCCATAGCCCACTTAAGAATTACGGCATCATTATCCACAAGTGTAAACTGCGCTTTATAGCCCATGCTGTGAAATATCTGCACTGCACTGCCGAGGCCAGTACCTAATACCAGTATTTTCTTTACACCCTGAAGCTTAGTTTTCACTTCTTTAAAGGCGCGAACCAGTGGCGTGTACTTATTGCCGTCAGAATATAGGGCATCGATAGTTGCTAATTGCCAGCGCCCTCGATACAAATACAATTCAAGCACAGGATTATTGCTCCCGGAGGCTGTGTGTATGCGTACGGGATAGAAATAGCTCAAAAAACGCTTATAAGGAGATATCTTTTGCAAGCAGCCTTAAATATATTATACCTCGGCAATAATATGAAAGCTATCGCAACAAATAGTAAGCAGGGATAAAAGAAAATTAATCTTCGCCGCGGCGCATTCTCCTTTTGCGGAACAGAGGCACTTTATTCTCATTGCCATTCAGCAGACGGTTGATATTCTTATAGTGTGTGAGCACTACGAGAAATGCAGTAGCTATAGCAAAAAGCCTATAGCTAAGCTCCGGCATATTGAAGATAAACAGTATTAATAAGGGGAACGCTATGCTGGCACAGATTGAGCTAAGAGACACATAACGAGTAAGGAACAACATAAGGAAGAACACACAAACCAGGCTTACAGCAACCAGCGGTTGTATAGAGAGGATCATGCCGAAAAGGGTTGCAATACCCTTACCACCTCGAAAATCGGCCCAGATTGGGAATATATGACCTATTACGGCTGCAAGACCCAGGAATATCTCAAGGTTCATAAATGGCTCACCAGACCATGATAAAGAAGAAAACAATGCCAGCTTCACGGCAAGGAAACCTTTGAGCATATCGCCCAACATTACTAACGAACCAGCTTTAGAACCTAATATGCGAAATGTATTTGTTGCGCCTGCATTACCACTACCATGCTCACGAATATCAATGCCATATACCCTTTTACTTACCCAAACTGCCGTAGGAACAGACCCTAACAGATAAGCTAATATAATCAGGATTGCTATACCCATTCTCTTATTAAATTGGAAAGTGACAAATTTAACGAAACTGTATCGTAAATCCTAATTATGGTATAACAGAATAATATATAGCATATTCATCAATACCTTATGTACTTACTTAGTAAACAATACTACTATCCAATTATTTAATGTGTCAATATTTAACATTTTAAAGCCTGCCGCAGACGCAGCCTCCACTATTATTTGTTCGTCTTCTTTAAGTAAACCGCTCATAAGAATATGGCCACCGCTATTTAGCTGAGTATACAGGTCAGGCATAAATTGAAGTAAAATGTGCCTGTTGATATTAGCGAGGATGATATCAAAAGTTTCAACAGCTGCAATATCTAAAGAGCCGTGTTTTATGGTAACATTAGTGCTATTATTTCGGTGCGCATTCTCAGTAGCATTTTCGTAAGACCATTCATCATTATCTATTGCCAATATGGAAGCGGCACCTAGCATTTGGGCCAAAATAGCTAAGATACCTGTACCGGTACCAAAATCAAGCACCTTAGCTCCGGCAAATGGCAAATGACGCATTTGCATCATCATGAGCTGAGTAGTGGCATGGTGACCAGTACCAAAAGACATTTTAGGGGTAATAATGATCTCATAAGGCGTCGCAGTCACGAGTTCATGGAAATCAGCTTTTATTGTACAAAAGCCCTCTACTATTACAGGCTGAAAGTTTCTTTCCCATACAGCGTTCCAGTTCTGCTTAGGGATGATATTGTTGGTGCTTTCAAGTTCGTATCCGTTTATAAGCGACATTATTGCGTTAGCATCGTAGTCTTCTTCAGGTAAATATGCTATAAGGGTCTGTTCGTTTTCTTCAAAGCCTTCATAGCCCAGCTCGCTTAATCTCGCTATCAGCAGGTCTCTTGTTTCATTCTCCCCTATTTCAATTATGGTCTGTATGTATTGCATATCTGCTATTATGTATAAAAATTAAGAGGTTGTACCGGCGGTACAACCTCTTAAAAATATGTTTTATAAAACTTATTATTTATTAACGCGGCTACCTGGTTTACCCATTTCAGATTCGGAATCTGAAGGTTCGTCATCGCCTGAATTTTCAGAGTTCAGGTTTTTAGACTGTTCGTCCATAGTACCTGGCTTAGCACTATTGTACAGTACGCGACGGGTAGGAACATCAGTAACGATTCTAAACTCTGTACGACGGTTTAGCTGACGGCCTTCAGGATTATCCTTCTTACCTAACTTATTAGGTGCAGCTGGCATTTTATCGCCAAAGCCTTTAGCGACCATACGGTTTCTTTCAACACCGTTCTTTTCCAGATAGTTTACTACTGATTCCGCACGACGCTTAGAAAGTTCCTGGTTGTATTTTTCAGTACCTTTTGAGTCAGTGAAAGAGTAAATCTCAACAGTTAAAGAAGGATTGTCTTTCATGAATAACACTACAGAATCAAGAGAAGCAGCAGATTCAGGACGAAGCTCAGCCTTATCGAAATCGTAGAAGATATTGCTTACACTGAAACCATGAACAATGCTATCGAGATAGATAGTAACAGAAACTGTATCATCCGGATCAGAACGCTTAACATCCATAGTGCTAACAGAAGCACGGGTAGAAGAGAAACCTTGCTTGTCGCCTGTAAGAACGTAAGCATGACCGCGGCTCATGTTAAA
>JAFDXS010000216.1 GCA_018267795.1 Bacteroidota bacterium
GTACCATCGAAAGTATAGTTGGGCATATTGATGATGCGGTTGAAATAAGAGAAGCTATTCTTTACATCAAGGAAGCCGTCGCTGAGCTTATATTTAAATTCTAACTGGGAGCTGATGCGTTGCGTTTGATTGTCTTCGAAATAACTATTGAGACTATCACCCTGACCCTGTATATACTTAATGCTTCCGCCCATGCGGTTTTCGAAAGAACCGTTAAGGCCAATCATTAAATCCATCTTGTCATTGAAATAAAAGAACAGCTTAGGATTGAATGTATAACGCTCGAACTTGGGAATGGCTGTAAGGCCAATGCCTGCAGGATCGTAAGGGGCATTGCTGTTGCGCGCGGCAAACATTGTGATACCGAACTTGCCGAAACGCTGACTGTAAAACCCATTGATATCGAGGCCGCCAGCCGAAGTACCATTTACGAGAAAAGTAAGCTCTTTATCGAAAGCAGGCGTTTTAGATATTAAATTGATGAGGCCAGCTATTGCACCACCACCATACAATGTAGAGGAAGCACCCTTTATTATCTCCACCTGTTTTAAATCCAGCGGAGGAGTTTGTAATAAGCCAAGGCCGCCGGAGAAACCAGCATACAGAGGGAAACCATCTTTTAAGATTTGTGTGTACCTGCCATCAAGACCCTGCATACGAATGGATGCATTAGCCGACGTAACGGAAGTTTGCAATGTTTGTATACCGGTGCTTTCGGCCAGCAGCATACGGATATCGCCGGGCTTCATGTTGCCTTTTTCTTCCAGCTCCTCACCAGAGATAAGCTCTATGCGAGTGGGAATATCCTGAATGGTGCGGCTGCTACGCGTGGTGCTTACCACTACTTCTTCCATTTCTTTGCCGTCAGTTTCGAGCCATACAGTAAGCGTATCAGTGCCAGATAAGGGGAAGTAAAGCGTATCTAATTGCGGCTTGTAGCCGAGGGTTTGTACATGCAGTACCTGCTGACCCGATGCGATACCTGACAAGACAACTACTCCATCTGCGTTGGCACTATTGCCAATAGCAGTGCCCATAATGTGAACAGCAGCACCTGCCAGGGGCTCCCTGGTATCCCTATCTTTAATGATTGCCACAAACCCATGCTGTGCATGTGCCGGCAATGTGGCGAACAGGGCCACAAATAATACTATGATTAATCGCATTAAAATAATAATTGAAAATAATACAAATTTGTATGACTAAAGCCATACGTATGAACTGCAATATGTATTATGCGATATCAGGCGGCTGCCAGAAGAAAGGGACGAACTGAGAAACATACGGCTCCTTGTAGCTGCTATACGCAGGAGGAGGAAAAGTAAAAACTGTGTGGGAGGTGCCGCTATGAGCAGCTACAATAAAGCCACAACAGCCGTGGCAACTAAAAAATGGTGAGCAGGAATTGCAACCATTTTCTTTATCCTTCTGAGGAACAGAATGTTTTGCTTTATTATTTTCTACTTTCACATTAGCATCTTCGCAATGATCGTAAGCACAGCAGGGGATGCCTGTGAGCAACAGAATATAAAGAGATAATATGGCAGAGAGTAACCTCACCGCCCGAAGATATTGTGCTTAGCTGAATAATTGCCTATAGAATTAATCAATTAACAATTTGTAAAAGAATATCAGAATAATAACATTGGCTACTTTTTTTTGAAAGGGCATTAATTACTTTCGCGCATCCTTGTCGCCTGAAGCAGATTAGATAAAATGAAGAATGAATAAAACTCTACTAATAGCTGCACTGCTGCTATATGGCAGGATGACTGCAAAAGCACAGGACAACTACGAGATACAGGTGTATGGCTCTGAAACAGTGGCACCAGGCGCTACTATGGTGGAGCTGCACAGCAACTATACCCTTGACGGCAGCAAGGCTACGGAGAATGGCGTGTATGCTACCCACCACATACTGCATGAAACAATAGAAATAACGCATGGCTTTAACAGCTACTTTGAAGTAGGCTTTTATTTCTTCAATGCGATAGGCTCTGCTGAGCGAACTAACTATGTGGGCAGCCATATAAGGCCAAGAATAAGAGTGCCGGATAGCTGGCACTGGCCGGTGGGTGTGAGCCTGAGCGTGGAAGGTGGCTACCAGAAACCAGAATACAGCGAGGATGACTGGAGCGTGGAGATAAGGCCGATAGTAGATAAAACTATAGGGAAGTTTTACTTTTCTTTTAACCCAACATTTGACAAATCGCTGCATGGGCTGAATAGTAATAGTGGTTTTGTTTTCTCACCGAACCTGAAGGCGAACTACAACTTATCAAAAGTATGGGGTGTGGGGCTAGAATATTACGGTGCCGTGGGCGGCCTATTCAGCTTCCTGCCTTTTCAGCAACAACAACAGCAACTATTTGCAGCTGCAGATGTGGACTTTTCGCCGGACTGGGAACTGAACTTTGGGTACGGCCTGGGATTTACGAATGCTACCGATAATGGCATAGCGAAAGTGATACTGGGGTATAGAATAAAACGAAAGAAAGCAGAGCGGTAAAGTGGCATTCCGTCGGTTTGCCTTATCTTTATGGGTATTCAAGCATGAAATTAAAGAAATTATACATTATACTTCCCATAATAACGGCCGTACTTATAGATGCGTCCTGCAGGAAGGAAAGAACAGCAAGCGTACCTGAAGCGCCTTATCAACCTACGGCTTACCTACTGCAATACCCTGCTTTTGTAGATAGCCAGCATGTGATGGTGGTCGACGCCCCCAATAATCCCTTAACAGTGGAAGGTGTGGCGCTGGGCAAAAAGCTATTTTATGAAAAGATGCTCAGCAACAATATGAGCATGAGCTGCAATAGCTGCCACAAACAAGAGAATGCCTTTTCTGACCCGCGCCGGTTTAGCCTGGGGACCGACAATGCAAGCGGCAACCGCAATGCGATGGCACTGGTAAACCTGGCCTGGAGCAAACAGTTCTTTTGGGATGGCCGGCGTAACAGCCTGGAAGAACAGGCACATGACCCTGTGACCAACCCCAAGGAAATGGAGAATAGCTGGCCGATAGTGGTGCAGCGCCTGCAAAACAGCAGCACTTATCCAGACCTGTTCTACAAAGCATTTGGCAGCCGGACAATAGACAGTATACAGGTGACGCGCGCACTGGCACAGTTTGAACGGACGCTTGTCTCATACAACTCAAGATTTGACCGATTTTACTATAGGAATATTTTTAGCGCTATAAGCAAACAGGAACTGGCTGGCTTTGAGGTGTTTGCAGGACTGGGGCGCTGTACTAATTGCCATGCAGGGGTTACGATAACAGACCACTCATTCCGGAATAACGGGCTGGATGCTGCGCCTACAGACTCCGGGCTGGCGGGCATAACCCGGAACCCTGCGGACTTTGGTAAATTTAAAGTGCCTACATTGCGCAACATAGCACTGACCGCCCCCTACATGCACGATGGCCGTTTTAAAACTCTGGAAGAAGTAATAGACTTTTATAGTGATAATCTACATGGCAGCAGCCCTAATATCGACTCGACATTCCACTACTCCCCTACCGGCTTTCATTTTACAGCGCAGCAAAAAGCTGACCTATTAGCTTTTCTGCAAACATTTACTGATAGCAATTTTGTGAGCAATCCGGCATTCAGCGAAGCGAAATAATATTACAGTCCTAAAAACAAAAAGGTGTTACTCATCCGTAACACCTTGCTAATATATTATGAAGAGGTGATTTTAAGATACCATATTGATTTCATTGACCTTTACACCAACTAGCTCCCGCACAGCTGCTGCTATACCTTTAACATCGAAACCGCATTCGCGGTACTGCTCATCAGGCTTGCCTTGTTCTATTATTTCATCCGGTATACCGAGGATCTTTACTTCAGGCGTGTAGTTGTGAGCGGCCATAAACTCAAGGACAGCCGAGCCGAAGCCGCCTACTACAGTACCATCTTCTACCGTAATAATTTTATTATAGCGTTGTGCTACCTCGTGCAACATTGCTTCATCAAGTGGCTTTGCGAAACGCATGTCGTAGTGCGCAGGGGTAATGCCTTCTGTTGCGAGCATCTTGCAGGCACTTACTGCGAAGTTGCCCGGGTGACCGATGGTGAGTATTGCAACATCCTGACCATCGCATATTTTGCGACCAGTACCAATCTCAACTTTCTCGAATGGTGTGCGCCATTCAGGCATTACACCCTGACCGCGCGGGTAGCGAATAACGAATGGCAATTCATTCTCCGGCAACTGTGCGGTGTACATGAGATTGCGCAATTCAGACTCATTCATAGGTGCACTTACTACCATGTTTGGTATGCAGCGCATATACGCGATATCGTAAGCGCCCTGATGGGTAGGACCATCTTCACCTACAAGACCTGCTCTATCGAGACAGAAGATAACTGGTAGCTTTTGAATGGCTACATCATGTATTACCATATCGTAGGCGCGCTGCATGAATGTACTGTAGATGTTACAGAAGACCTTCATACCCCTTGTAGCCAGACCTGCACTTAATGTTACGGCGTGCTGTTCTGCAATGCCTACATCTATAGCCCTATCCGGCATGGCCTCCATCATAAACTTGAGGGAAGATCCGGAAGGCATGGCAGGCGTGATGCCCATAATAAGCGGGTTCTTCTCTGCCAGTTCTATAATGCTATGACCGAATACATCCTGGTATTTAGGAGGCTCAGGGATAGCAGATACTTTCTTGTTTATTTTACCTGTGATCTTATCGAAAGTGCCGGGTGCATGCCAGAGGGTCTGGTCTTGCTCGGCGAGGCCGTAGCCTTTGCCTTTTACTGTTTTGATGTGTAAGAGCTTAGGACCAGGAATGTCTTTCAGGTCTTTCAGTGTTTCTACCAGTTTGGTAACGTTATGTCCATCGATAGGACCGAAATAACGCAGGCCTAAAGCTTCGAAAAGATTGCTTGATTTAGATATAACACCTTTTAATCCTGCTTCTACCTTGGATGCCAGCTTCTGGAAATCTTTAGAAGGAAGCTTGCCGAGGAGTTTCCATACATCATCACGGAACTTATTGTAAGCGTGAGATGTAGTGATATCTGTGAGATACTCTTTTAATGCACCGACATTGGGGTCGATGGACATGTT
>JAFDXS010000217.1 GCA_018267795.1 Bacteroidota bacterium
TTACAGTATGTCAAAGAACTTGCATGCCAGATAACCTTGATGGGACATCGTGCATATTTTCAGGAGATTTCTCGCATTCGCTCGAAATGACGTCGCTGGTTTAGCAAGTTACGATTGTTAACATGCGGTTTCCAAATAAACATATCCACATTTAAGTCGTAAGTTTAAATGAGGCTATGTAGAAGTGTATACTATGGTGCGGAAGGTGAGGCTGATGCGGGGATGGGTAACTTTTTTCGATTTTGGAATACTATGTAACCAGTGCGTTTGCGTGGTGCCTTGCATGGTGAGTAAACTGCCATTTTCCAGGATAATGGAAGTTGTGTCCTGCGTTTTCTTGTGTTTGAAACTGAATTTACGCTCTGCACCCAGACTTAGTGAGGCTATAACGCCATGCTTTTTGAGTGCTTCTTCACCGTCGCTATGCCATGATACGCCTTCGTTGCCATTGTGATACAGATTCAACAGGCAGGAATTAAATTTTGCACCTGTTCTTTCCTCAATAAGCTGCTTCAGGGATAATAGTTCCGGTATCCAGATATTGGCTTCTTTGGTTGTATTAGAATATGTATAAGAGAAATTAGTGTCGCCATACCATGCAACCTTGCGACCAGTAATAATGTGTTTGCCAAAAATGATGGCTTCATCATTTTTCCAGGCAATGTTATTCATCAGCTTATTAAAATAGTCATTAGCTTCTTCGAGCTTTAATATTTTCCCGTAGTATGTTACTCCGCCATCATAGGGGAGTAAATTGGCAATAGTATCGTTATCAAATAAGTTCATGTTTGTGTCTCAATAGTTTTTGCTGGTATATACTAACTCTTCAATTTCTTTCAAGCTGATACTTTTAAGTTGTTTTCCACTTTCTATATTCTGCCGGCATGCAATGACCGCAAGGCCTGTACCTGTTTTCTATTGCTTCATCGGCCGAACTGAAAAATACGCGATTTTCCTTCTTCATCCGTTTACCTGACCTGCAGTTTAACAATCCATAAATCTTTAAGCGGGCATTGCCACCAAATAGGATTATCCGTTGCCTTATCAGGCTCTTCAATTCTTTATCTGTTATTTCTGTGTGTGGTATCATTTAACTGATGATATGTTTAAATTTGCTATCATGAAAATCGCCTTAGCTTCTCCTCCGATCCCAAAATCAATTAATGAAGGCCTATATTGGCTTGAAAAGCTAGTGAAAGACGCCGCCCAGGCACAAGCCGAAATTATTTGTTTTCCTGAATCGTACCTGCCGGGATACCCTGGTATGGGGTATGCTCCGGAAGAGCGCACAGAAACGCAACTGCAAGCAGCGCTGAAACAGGTTTGTAAAATAGCTGCTGAAAACTCAATAGCCATTATTGTCCCTATGGATTGGCATAGTGATAAGGGGATTTTGAATTTAGCATACGTAGTGTCTAATACAGGTGAAGTAATGGGTTATCAAACGAAAAATCAATTAGACCCTTCGGAAGATAATATATGGGTGGCCGGTACCGAACGAAGCATTTTTGAGGTTAATGGCTTAAAATTTGGCATTACTATTTGTCATGAAGGGTTTAGATATCCTGAATCAGTAAGATGGGCTGCACAACAGGGAGCTAAAATTGTTTTTCATCCTCATTTTTCCGGGAGTGACACTGAAGGCGTAAAGCTGACAGAGTGGGGCAATAAAGACAATCCTTATTATGAAAAAGCTATGATGATGCGTGCCCTTGAGAATACTATATATTTTGCAAGTGTAAACTATGCCTCCACTTATTCTGAATCAGCAAGTGCTATTATAGCACCTGATGGCAGTTGCATAATACATGATGTGTATGGCCGGGCAGGTATAATAGTAGCGGACATAAACCCTGATATAGCAACAGGCTTCCTTGCAAAAAGATTTAAGAACGCTCTTTACCAATAGCCTAGCCTTAACTGAGGGCATCATGAAAAATAATGCCGAGTGTATATCGCCTGCCGCTATGCAATTCACTTACCCCATGTTTCATGTTTACACGGTAATATCCTTTAGTCCCTTTGATGGGGCGGAAGTTGGTGGTGAACAATAACATATCACCCTTGCGTGGTTTTAGTACCATTGCTTTTGACTGCGCACGAGGTGTTTGCTGTGTTAGCACAAATTCACCACCTGTATAATCGTCGTCCGGTTCGCTAAGAAAGATAACTAACTGCATAGGAAAATAAACCTCGCCATATAAGTCCTGGTGCAATGTGTTATGGCCACCTTCTCCATATTTCAATATTAATACAGTGGGCCTATTTTGTCCGACTGAATGACATTGCTCTTGCAATGCCTGTAGTGTGCCCGGAAATGCTTTGTCAATCTTCAGGGCACTCATCCATGCATTGGCTATAGGTGCAAGTTGTGGATATATATGCTCCCTTAAGCTTTGTATTAATGATGGTAAGGGGTAGTTAAAGTATTTGTATTCACCCAGGCCAAAGCGATAGCGCTCCATAGAAATGGTTTTGCGATAATGCTTAGACTCGTCATAAGCTTTTATCAGTTCGTCGCACTCCTCATTACTTAGCAACGCGGGTACCTGTGCATAGCCGCGGGCATGCATATCTTCGGCTGCTACAATCCAGTTAATGGATTGCAGGCGCTCTTGTATATTGTTCATCTTGTTTTAGTTTTCTTTGTGTGTAAAGGCGGCTTCCCAGCCTATTATAGCCGTTTTGCGACTGCTGCCCCAGTGATACTGGCCAAATTCGCCGGAAGAGCGGATAACGCGATGGCAGGGTATTAAAAATGCTACGGGATTATCACCTACCGCAGTGCCTACTGCACGTGAAGCTGTGGGCTGCTGCAACTCCTTAGCAATATTGCCATAAGTAGTAAGGCTGCCTACAGGTATCTTTAGCAAAGTTTCCCAAACCTTTATCTGGAATGCAGTACCCTTTAGGTGCAGTTTGATTTCTTCTAACCTGCTCCAATCGTGCGTGAAGATGTACAGCGCATTTTGCTGTATCATATCCGTCATGCGGCGATAGGTGGCATTAGGGAAAGCTTTCTGTAAGGCAATCAGGCCTTCTTCTTCGTTGTCTGCAAACCCTATATGACAAATGCCTTTGGTGGTAGATGCTACCAGTATATTGCCGAAAGGTGTTTCTGCAAAGCTGTAATTAATGGATAGGGCCTCGCCACCATTTTTATATTCGCCCGGAGTCATGCCTTCGATCTTTACAAACAAATCGTGCAGGCGGCTGGTGCCGGAGAGACCGCTGTCTATAGCAGTATCGAATAATGTAGCCTGGGCACTGAGCATTTTTTTAGCATGATCTATGGTAAGATACTGGAGAAATTTCTTAGGACTTACACCTGCCCATTCTGTAAATATGCGCTGAAAATGGAAAGGACTGAGGTGAATTTTTTCTGCCACTTCCTCCAGTGAAGGCTGATCTTTAAAATGCTCCTTTATGTACCCAATAGCTTCTTCTATGCGTTCGTAATTCGTTTTATCCTGAATGTTATTCATAGTTGTTGGCTTTAATTGCAGTACAAAAGTATGGAGCAGTGTAAGTGCTACCGACCCGAAAATTGCGGAGTTTTATTGAATCGGAATTCTAAATAAGGATGCATTAGAGATCAAACAGGAATAGATGTTGGTGAAGGAATTTTAGGTAATATTTCCTCACCGAGGTTTTTAATAAATAGTTTTATGCTTTTAGGGTAATCGTTATCTATGAATTCTATTTCGAGGTTTGTGTTTACTACAGACGCTGAAACAAGTTTGGTATAAAATACTGTAAACGATTTTATATCCGGAGTTTGACCAACAAAAATTGAAAATGGAATTAACGAAACCTCTTTGCCGAAATATTTGTGTTTACCAAAAAACATAATTTGATTAGATAGTATATAAATATCTGCCTTGGAAAAAGTATATAGTGTTTTGAACGGATTTATTTGAAATTTGTTCCTTTTTGATGTCAGATCATACTTAAGAAACCAAACCTTCTGATTTATATACTTATATTGAATATCCCTTTGTATTAAGTCTAAAACCTTACTTGATTTATTCTGTATATTATTGAAGTATAAATACAGAAAGCCACTCCAAATAATAAAAAAAGAAAAAGGAATGAGAAAGGAAATAACGGAGGGCATTTCTATTTATATAAGAATGTTATCAAAAAGTGATTGAGTTAGCATAACAAACACAAGCAAGATAATAGAAAATAGGCTTTTAAGGATGATAAGGCGGTTTTATGCCTATTTATATGCGATAATACCACAATAAGACTTGGGAAAAGTGGCTAAAATATGTTATTTTACAAAAAAATAGGATTATCGACCCAACTGTTTAGAAAGGGGGATAGTCTATTGTATTGGATTTATTAATAACCCGTTACTTGCCTATAACGTTGGCATATACAGTACCTGGTCAGACCAGCGAGTTACAGGAACTCATCGAAGGGTGCATTCGCAATGAGCGAAGCGCACAAGAGAAGCTCTATAGGCTTTTCTACCCCCGCATGATGTCTATGGTACGCCGGTACATAGACGAAGAACAGCAGGCTGAAGAGGTATTGAATAACGGATACTTGAGGGCTTTTCAGAAAATAGCCCAATATACGTTCCAGGGTTCTTTTGAAGGTTGGTTAAGAAAAATCGTTTTCCACGCCGTTTCGGATTTTGTGAAACAAAATGCACGCTATTCTGAAAAGATAATGCTTGTGGAAAAAGATCAGTACGTGCATAAAGACCATGCAGACAAGCTGTACTACAACCAGTTGCTACAACTGGTACAAGAACTGCCGGATGCAACAAGAGCGGTGTTTAACATGTATGTGATGGAAGGATTTTCGCATAAGGAAATAAGCAAGATGCTGGGAATAAGTGAGGGCACCAGTAAATGGCACCTTTCTGAAGGCCGGCGGGTATTGAAAGACAAGATAGAGAAAATGCAATTACATATTAATAAATAAAATTTTATCCCTGATGGATAAAAACATGATAAATATAGACGACCTGTTTAAGCAGCGTTTTAATCGAGAGGAGGAGGAGCGCCCCGGCGCTTGGTTGCGTATGCGCGACCTGCTGGATGACAAGATGCCGATAAACGCTCCTGCCGCAGGTGTA
>JAFDXS010000218.1 GCA_018267795.1 Bacteroidota bacterium
CCCGCTTTTCTCCTTTCAAGGTCTGTTGTGAAATCTTCTGTGCTGAGGTCAATACCGGCTGGGCAGCCATCAATAACAATACCCACCATAGAACCATGAGATTCGCCAAATATGCTTACACGAAAAAGTCTGCCTAAAGAATTCATACTATTAGATTTGTTCTTCTGTTAAAATGCATGATGCACCCAGCGAAATTAGATGTTTAAAGAAATCAGGGTATGATTTGTTTATCGCTTCCGCGCCAAGTATTGTTACATCGCCCTTCGCACGCAGGGCCCCTATGGCAGCAGCCATTACTATTCGGTGGTCGTTAAAGGAATCTATAGTGCCGTAGTCAAGCCGCCTTCTGCCGTTGATGAATAATTCATCTTCATCAATGGAATAAGCTATGCCAAATTGATGCAGCATTTCTGTTATGCTGTCGGCACGATTACTTTCCTTGTGCCACAGCCTGTGTACGCCTGTTATATAACATTCATTATCGCTGGCAGCTGCGAGTATGGAAAGCAAAGGAAAAAGGTCAGGGCAATTTGTTGCATCAAAATCAAATGACTCTATGGGCGCGGCTTTTACTGAGATGCTATCGTTATTGCATTCAATTATATTTTCGAAACTTTGCAATAAAGACAATAAGCTAATGTCAGCCTGGTTAGAATTTGTTTGCAAGCCTTCTATCACTATATCGCCTGCTATACTCCCCGCCACCAGCCAGCATGCTGCGCTGCTCCAGTCGCCTTCTATTGTTATCTCTATATGCTGTTTGGTTTCAAAGTTGGCGGGGTTAATATAAAAGGTTTTATAGTTGTCGTGCGATATATACCTGCCAAATTGTTGTAATACCTCAATAGTTAAATCAATATATGGAGTGCTTTTCAGATCATGTACTTCTATATTTACAGTTTCTTTTGCGCTGTATGCAAAGGCGAACAAAAGGCCACTGAGAAACTGTGAGCTTACAGATCCATCAATGCTTATATGTTTTGCTTGCAAAGGCCCTCTTACTGTAAAGGGCACACAGCCTTTAAAGTCTTCAAGTTGGACTTCAAGCTGTGAGAAAATATTTTCAAATACATCCATCGGTCTGTTGAGCAGGCTGCCGCGACCATTTATTTGGATGGCTTGGCTGCTTAATGCTGCAATAGGCGTAAACAGCCGCGCTGACAATCCGCTTTCTGCACAGTCGATCTTATTACTGACTGGATTAACACCTTCACTATGTATTTCTATGTAGTCTTTTGTTTGAGAAATGATACGGGCGCCTAATTGCTGTATGATGGTTAGCGCCGCATTATCATCGTTTGAATGCCCCGGGTTATGAATGATAGTGGTCCCTTTATGCAGGAGGGCGGCCGCACATGCTCGCTGCATCATGCTTTTTGATGCAGGTATTTTTACGCTGCCACTGACATTTCCCGGGCTAATTACTGCTTGCATGTGCAAAGGATACTAATGCTTGTTGTATAATGTCGAAAGAAAGCGATTTTATTTCAGCTTCCCCTACCTTGTTTAAAACTATGAAATCTATACTATCCTGGTTTCGTTTTTTGTCCATGATGAGAATTTCCATCACTCGACCAGGGTTTATTAAAAGCTGTACAGGCAAGTTATATTGTAATAGTAATGCTTTCAGATTTTCTTTAACTGCGCTATTCAGGCCGCACGCCTTCTCGGAAACGGTACATGCTATTATCATGCCTAACGCCACTGCCTGGCCATGTGGCAAGTTATAGAGGGTTTCTATAGCATGTCCCGCAGTATGGCCGAAGTTTAGAAGCTTTCTGCCGTTTTGTTCTTTTTCATCTGCCAGCACAGTTTTGTTTTTCCAATCTGCACATTTAGCTATCAGCCGTTCAAGGTCCTGATCATTGTGTTTGTAGAAATGAATATTATGCTGGCTAAGTTCCTGGTATAAAGCCTCATCAAAAAGGCATGCATATTTTATTACTTCTGCAAATCCGTTGCTCCATTCTTCATCCGGCAGGGTGCTAAGAAAAGCGACATCATACAATAGGAATTTTGGCTGCTGTATAGTACCGAGAATATTTTTATGCAGCCCCAGGTTTATTCCGTTTTTACCGCCTATCGCCGCATCGGCCATGCCCAGCAAGGTGGTTGGTATATATCCGAAAGCGACACCGCGCATGTATGTGGATGCTATAAAACCGGTAAGATCTGTAATAACACCCCCGCCAACGCCTATTAACAGCGTATTTCTATGTGCTTCGTATTCTAAAAGCTTTTCTGCTACTATTTTTATGCTTTCCCAGGTTTTATTTGCCTCTCCTGCCGACACTATTAGAGTCTTATATCCTTCAAAGAAAGGAGGGTATAGGGCAGCTACGTTAGCATCAGTTATCAATATGCAGCTGTCTTTGGCTGTTATAGCAGTTAAAGCTTCTGTCGCATTGCTGAAGATATAATTAACCTCACCGCTGGGGAAAGAGAGAGAATATTGCATGGATTGTATAAACAGTGTCAAATTTACTGTTTTTGCCCAGCTTATATATGCTGTCTATTGCCTTATAAAGGCAGAAATTTAACTGCTCACCGTTAATTCGTAACTTTGCGCCTTAATTATAAATTTTTCACCTCCTAAGGTGCCTGACAGGTATGAGCAAGAAAGGGAAAGTATTGGTGGCTATGAGTGGCGGTATAGACAGTACCGTATCTGCTTTATTGTTGCATGAACAAGGCTATGAAGTGGTAGGGATCACCATGAAAACATGGGATTACGCCTCATCGGGCGGTGGTAAAAAGGAGACCGGCTGCTGCAATCTTGATTCCTTCAATGATGCACGTATGGCAGCTGTGGAGCATGGATTTCCCCATTATATACTCGATATACGTGAAGAGTTTGGCAGCCATGTGATAGATAATTTCGTAGAAGAGTATATGGCAGGCCGTACGCCTAATCCTTGCGTGCTTTGTAATACCCACATTAAGTGGTCTGCCTTGCTGAAGCGTGCCAATATGCTGGATTGTGAGTATATAGCTACCGGCCACTACGTAAAGGTGCGTGAAGAAAACAACCGTTTTGTACTATCTAAGGCAAAAGACCTTACTAAAGACCAGAGCTATGTGCTATGGGGTCTGGGGCAGGACTGCCTGAGCCGCAGCATATACCCGCTGGGCGACATGCTGAAAAGTGAAGTGAGACAACTGGCCTATGATATGGGCTATAAAGATCTTTCCGTAAAGGCTGAAAGCTATGAAATATGCTTCGTGCCGGACAATGATTACAGGGGCTTTCTGAAAAGGCAAATACCTACTTTGGAAGCAGAAGTGGACGGAGGTGATTTTGTGCTTGCTGACGGCAAAAAAATAGGTAAGCACCGTGGTTATCCCTTCTACACAATAGGGCAGCGTAAGGGTCTTGAAATAGCCCTTGGCAAGCCTATGTTCGTAACGAAAATCATACCTGAAACTAATACAGTAGTGCTGGGCGAGGCTCATGAACTGCAGCAGTCTGAAATGCTGGTAAGTGGTCTTAATATGATAAAGTATGACGCCATTACAGAGCCAATGACACTTACTACCAAGATACGCTATAAAGATCCTGGTTCGGAAAGCACCGTGACACCGGAAGGAGATATGGTAAAGGTTCATTTCAGCCATTCTGTTAACAGCATAGCACCGGGCCAGTCAGCTGTACTTTATGAAGGCGACGATGTGGTAGCCGGTGGTATTATAAGGATGGGCATGTAAGTTGCCGTATCTCAGAAAAAGGCATGTATTCTGTGCTTTTTGTGTAAATAAGCATCAAAAAAACTAAGGTATCTATACTAATAAGTATATTTCTTTTCGTTTCTTTAATTATATTTACGCTAAACAACTTCGATTTCAATTTTTATGAATAGAAAATGTCTACCCGTTGTACTCATGGTGGTGTTATTTTCTGCTGCTTTTTTTTCCTGTAAAAAAAGCAAGACTAGCCCCAATGTAGATAAAACTTTGCAATATTTTCCTTTACAGGTAGGCAAATATGTTACCTATAATGTTGATACTACGTTATGGATTGACACCAGTTGCCTGGAATTTCACCATACATACCAGCTGCGTTACCAGGTAGCAGATACCTTTACTGATGAGCAACAAAACATAAACTATAAAGTATTTTCGTTTGTGAACTCTGCTAAAACGGGTGGCCAGTGGGTACCAAATGATGTGTTTTATGTAGCTAATACTCCAAACGGTCTGGTGGTTAATAAAGATAGGCTTAGTGTTATTAAGCTTAATTTCCCTATACTTGAAGGGGGCACATTCCAGGGTAACAAATTGATTGATACTCGTGATACTGATTATGCTTATCTGAGAAATTGGAACTATACCTATCAGAATGTAGGTAATAGCTTTACTTCAGGTTTAGAATCTTTTGATAATACCGTTACAGTAATGGAACGCGATGAAACAAAGGGAGATATGGTTGCCCAGCCTGACTCTTTTGCTTCCCGCACCTATTTCAAAGAAGTTTATGCCTATAATATAGGTCTTGTTTATAGCCAGCAGACGCATTGGACGTATGACCCTAACTTTGCTACATGTAAAAAGGGTTTCTCTGTGATAATGCAGGCTGTAGACCATAATTAATATTTTGTAATGAGCCCTAAAGTTGCGATACTGTGTTCTGTGATTTGTGTATTGATTGGCGCTTCTTTCACTGCAAAGGCAGGGTCTGCCCAATATGCTTACAGGGTAAGGTTTACCGATAAAAAAGGCTCATTAAGCTTAAGCGATTCTGCTTCATTTCTTTCTGCAAGAGCGCTTACTCGCAGGCATAACAGGGGCATTGCTGTAGATAGCACTGATATTCCTGTTTCTCCCGCATACATTGACAGTGTACTTACCCTTACAGGCAGTAAGCTTCATGTGGTTTCACGCTGGCTAAATGAATGCGTGGTGCTGCTTTCCGATTCTTCACAGATTAATGTACTCAATGGCAAGCCATTTATTATAGACTATAAGTTTATAGCTTATTATCCTTCAGGGCTGCATAAGATCAGCGGCAACAGCAAATTCAGCGTAG
>JAFDXS010000219.1 GCA_018267795.1 Bacteroidota bacterium
ACTTCATCAGTGCCGGGTTGCTGGTAACTTTCTATGTATGGAATAATATGCAGGGCATAGTAGGGCGCTGTAGGCGCATCATCATAAGATTTTAATGCCCGTACATCAGTTGCAGTCCAGGTATAAATAATATTATCACCTTTCTCTCTGCTGCTCTGCTTTATTATATTGGCATTATTGCCCTTTATTACAAATTTCAGTTTTACAGATTTGGGCGCTGTTATCTCGAAACGGCTATTGACAATAGGTACAAAATTCTGAAAATAGAACACCGGCAGAAAATGCAGGTCTTTGTGAATGATAGAGTAATTGATACGGGTAATGGAATTTTGCTCGAGCTTTGAAAAGCTTACCTGGGTTTGCTTGGCATCATCATAAAAAACATTCTCACTTTCTGATGCAGTAGTTTTATATCCACTCGCTTTTGCTGATCTATATTTTTTGCCATCGGGTGTGAAAGACTCGCCTGTTATTTCGTCAAGAGCATTGAAATAGCTATGATAAACGGTTTGCGTATTGTACAAGCTGGGTGAGAGGTCGCTTATTAGGAGCCTTTCTTCGGTAACATAGCTAACCGCAGACAAACCGTCCTTTTCATATTTTATTACCAGGTGCTCGGTATTTTTTGTCATTACAGCGTTTTCATTGCTGTAGCGAGCGGCGATGCTGTCGTAATCAAGATCCTCCTGTGCAGTGGCATGACAAAAAAAGAACAAAGCGCTGACAGTAATAAAAAATGCGCGATTCATATATAAGGGGCAGTATTATTTATCAATAAAATCAAAGGCTTAATTAAAGGTATAAATATTTTTCAAGGCCTTAGTCATTGATATATAAAATATTATGTAGGTATTTAGAGACATTTCTAAAGAAGTATGAAAAAAAAGTTTGGGGGCTTTTAAACCTTACAAGCATGTTGTGGTCTAATCGCTGCCTATTCAACCTAAATCTTAACACCTGAAACGAATGGGCGCTACATGCGCCCATCTTTATCTCTTCTATTTCCTTAAAGTTTATTTATTCTTTTACGAACCGGCCGATGTAGGGCAGTTGTTTTAATTCCTTCTTTTCCATGCTGAAGACCAGGTAAAGGAATGAGCCCATTAATGCTGTGGCTGCAACAAAGCGAATAGCCAGCAGATGCGTAAAGGCGGCAACTCCACGGCTAACAGAGAATAAAAGCAGCATAATAACCAGGTATGCCAGCAGCTTCTTAATAGCATACGGTACCGGGAAATATTTTTGCCCCATAAAGTAGGAAATGACCATCATGCTGCCATAGGCTGCCAGTGTGGCCCAGGCGCATGCATACATGCCATATTTAGGAATGAATGCAAAATTGAGCAACAAAGTAATGGCGGCTCCGATAAGCGTGATATACATGCCCATACGCATCCTGTCAGTGATCTTGTACCACACGGAGAGGTTGTAATAAATGCCGAGGCATACATTGGCTCCCAGCAATATAGGCACCACACCTACACCCACACGATAGGAAGAACCAAGGAATATACGCTCCCAAACATCAATATACAGCGATGTGAATAGGAAGGCCACGCATAAAATGATAACAAACCACTTCATAACACGCGCATAGGTCTTTGGGGCGTTCTTATCGGTAGATTGGTTGAAAAAGAAAGGCTCTGCCGACATACGGAAAGCTTGTATAAAAAGCGTGATGAATATGGCGAGCTTGTAATTGGCAGAATAAATACCTACTGCTGTCTTGGCCAGATCTTCAGATACCGGTAATAGCTTGCGGAGCATGATCCTGTCTATAGTTTCGTTTACCATGCCACCGAGGCCTACTATTATCATCGGCGAACTGTACCATATTACCTTCTTCCATATTTCCTTATCAAAACGAAAACGGAAGGCTGACCATTCCTTGAAGAGCAGCAGGAAGGTAACAATATTCTGCAGTAGGTTGGCCAGCAGCAGGAAGCCGGTATTGTTGTACTGCACATACCAGCGGGCATAGGCCGAGTCGGGATGCTGGTGCACATACGTGGGACTATAATAAATAAAGAATACCGTGAAGAAGATGTTTACAATAATGCCCGCTACCTTGGTAAAAGCATATTTGCGCGGCCGCTCTTCCTGGCGCAGCTTGGCAAAGGGTATCACCGAAATAGTGTCTATAGCTATGATCCATACGCACCAGGTAATATATTCCGGGTGACTATTAAGCCCCACGAAATGATCTATAGGAACCCTAAAAACCCAGATAACCAAACTGATGAAAATAGTGGAAACAAAAAGCGATGACATGGTGGTTTGAAACAACTTCTTCTGGTCGGTGCCTGAGGCTGAGAAGCGGAAATAAGCTGTTTCCATACCGTAGGTATAGAGCACATTGACAAAGGAAATGGCCGCCATCAATACGCTATAGTCACCATAGTCAACCTGGCCTTTGGGGGAGTTGAGCAGAATGGTAATAATGGGTGTAAGCAAGTAGTTCAGCAGGCGGGCACCTATATTACTAAGGCCATACCATACTGTTTGTCCTGCAAGCCGTTTTAGAGATGCCAATGAGTTTTACCTGGTTTTTTAACTATAGATATAAAGCTATACTTATTCTATTACCCATGTTTCTTTGCCTTCGAGCAGCGCGTCCAGCTTTCCTTTGCCTTTGGTAGCAATTATTTCTTCTATCTGCAGCTGCATTTCATCTTCGTATGTAGGCCTGTCTGCAGCATAGAAAACACCAAAGGGACGAGGGAAATGACCCGGTGCCGAAGGATTATCGAACATGCGGGTAAGTATCTGAGCTTTAAAGAAATCTGCTTCGTCATGTATCCACAGGTCGTCTGCGCTATGGCCATCGTTTAGATTTACCAGGGTTGGCTTATAGCCATCGAGCTTTACCCCTTTATCTTTATTGGCACCGTATATTAATGGTTTACCTTGCTCAAGGAATATTGCTTCTTCGGGTTTTGTTGCCTTTTCTGTGAATATTTCAAATGCACCATCATTGAAGATGTTACAATTCTGATATATCTCAAGGAATGAAGCACCATGATGGCCATGAGAACGCAGCAGCATTTGCTGCAGGTGCTTAGGGTCGCGGTCCATACTGCGTGCTATAAAAGTAGCATCTGCCCCCATAGCCAGCGCCAACGGATTGAAAGGATGATCAAGCGAGCCCATAGGGGTGCTCTTGGTTACCTTATTTATTTCTGATGTTGGTGAATATTGTCCTTTGGTAAGGCCATATATCTGGTTGTTGAACAACAGGATGTTTACATTGAAATTGCGACGCAACAAGTGTATAGTATGGTTGCCACCAATGCTTAGCGCATCACCATCACCTGTCACTATCCATACGCTCAGTTCGGGCCTTGTAGCCTTGAGTCCTGATGCTATAGCAGTAGCACGACCATGAATGGAGTGCATGCCATAGGTATTCATATAATAAGGGAAACGCGAACTACAGCCGATGCCGGATATAATAACAATATCTTCCCTTGGTATGCCCGTTTGGGGCAATATAGTCTGAACTTGTTTTAATATAGAATAGTCTCCACAGCCGGGGCACCAGCGCACTTCCTGATCTGTAGCAAAGTCCTTTGCGGTGAGCGCGGGACCCTGCGGTGTTGCAACGTCACTCATAATAATAAAAATCTCAGCAAAGTTACTGCATTAGGGGCAGGTATTAAAACTACCAATACTTATAATTAAACTTTATAATAATGTTAGTAATTTGAGGCTGCAAAACGTATGAAGATGAGAAAATATGTTAGCATACTACTTTTACAATTTTTATTTACGACGGTTTTTGCACAGGAGGAAGATACTGCCCCTACTTATAAGGGCACCATATCAGGCCATGTATATGATGAAACCGGACGGGTAATACAGGATGCGGAAGTGTTTATATATAAACCGGATAATGTAGCAATAGTAGGCTCTGCAAATACGGGTGATGATAGTACCAACAATGGTGGATTTGTAACTAACCGTATAGATACAGGCAGGTATAATGTGCAACTGAAATATGCAGGCTACAGAAGATTAATAGTGAACAGCGTGCCCATACACCTGAACCAGACTACTGAACTAAACCTGAAAATATCGCCTGAATCTCCCGAAGCTGCGGATGACCTGGTATTAGACTATATAAATGTGGCCGTGATAAAAAAAGAGGATACGCATATGCAGCCAAAGAAAATAAAGACTAGAAAATAGACTACCTGAAATATATAAAATAGTAAATAAGCAGCCAGGCTGAAATAAAGAAAATGCCACCGTATAAATCGGTGAGGTGCCTTTTCAAGTCGCGCTTTATAAGTGCGCGATAAACGAGCCAGCCCAGGAACAAGGGGATAAAAGCAAAGCCAAACAGTACTCTGAACATAATTGCCTGTTTTGTAATATAAAGGTACCTATTTGCCCCGTATATTTGTAAGCGCTACAATGAATTCATCCAGTCCTATAGGTGTTTTTGATTCCGGGTATGGCGGGCTAACCGTATTTAAGTCTATTGCTGCCAGGCTACCGCAGTACGATTATATATACCTGGGCGATAATGGCCGTGCGCCCTATGGCAACCGCTCTTTCGAAACAGTACATGAATACACGCTGGAATGTGTGAAATGGTTCTTCAGGCAGGGTTGCGAACTGGTGATACTTGCCTGCAATACGGCATCAGCCAAAGCACTGCGCACAATTCAGCAAAATGACCTGAAGAATATAGGCCCCGAAAAACGAGTGCTGGGTGTGATACGCCCTACCGCAGAGGTGATAGGCGATTATACCAATACCAGGCATGTAGGTGTGCTGGGTACAAGAGGCACCATACTTTCCGGCTCTTATGAATTAGAGATCAATAAATTCTTCCCTGATATAAAAGTGCATTCACTGGCCTGCCCTATGTGGGTGCCGCTGGTAGAGTATAATGAATACCACAGCGAAGGGGCAGATTATTTTGTACAAAAATACCTGGATCAACTCCTTTCTCTATCGCCGGACATAGATACTATCCTGCTGGCCTGCACGCATTA
>JAFDXS010000021.1 GCA_018267795.1 Bacteroidota bacterium
ATTTTGTTGCCATCTATTCGCTCGGTATAAGATGTAAAGCCACCCTGACTCATCTTTGCCTGGAAGGGGCATCCGCCGCCAACAGTATTTGGGTCATGTGCGCTCTGGCCCCTGTTTATTGTCTGGCGCATGTGCCCGTCGCGCTGGTTATTATGCA
This sequence comes from Bacteroidota bacterium, assembly GCA_018267795.1. Lineage (GTDB taxonomy): Bacteria > Bacteroidota > Bacteroidia > Chitinophagales > Chitinophagaceae > SZAS-30. The sequence goes on from JAFDXS010000021.1 coordinate 158, forward strand.
CCGGTGCTATAGGGCGATTAATAGGGATCTCATGAAAATTAGGACTGCCAAGTCGCGACAGCTGGGTATCCAGGTAGGAGAATAAACGGCCTTGCAGCAAGGGGTCGTTAGAAAAATCAATACCGGGTACTACGTGGCCGGGATGAAAAGCGACCTGTTCCGTTTCTGCAAAGAAATTATCCGGGTTCCTGTTCAGTACCATTTTGCCTATTCGCTTCACAGGCACCAGTTCTTCCGGAATCAGTTTAGTAGGGTCAAGCAAGTCGAAATCAAATTTGTGTTCATCTTTTTCGTCTATTATCTGCACGCCAAATTCCCATTCAGGATAGTTGCCTGCCTCTATAGCATCCCACAGGTCGCGGCGATGAAAATCAGGGTCCTTGCCTGATATTTTCAGCGCTTCGTCCCAGGCTACAGAGTGTACGCCCAGCAGTGGCTTCCAATGAAATTTTACAAAGCATGCTTTTCCTTTTTCATTCACAAAGCGGAAGGTGTGTATGCCAAAGCCTTCCATCATACGCAGGCTGCGCGGTATGGCGCGGTCAGACATAGCCCACATTATCATGTGCATCGATTCAGGCATTACAGATACAAAATCCCAAAAGGTATCATGTGCGCTTGCCGCCTGTGGTATTTCATTGTGGGGTTCCGGCTTTACAGAGTGTATGAGGTCAGGAAATTTTATAGCGTCCTGTATAAAGAATACGGGAATATTATTCCCCACCAGGTCGTAGTTGCCTTCTTCCGTATAAAATTTTACCGCAAAGCCTCTTACATCGCGGGCAAGATCTGATGATCCGCGGAAGCCGGCAACGGTAGAAAAGCGTACAAATACCGGCGTTCTGGTACCCGGTGTTTGCAGGAAGTGTGCGCGTGTGTAGGGCGCCATAGATTCATACAACTCAAAATAGCCATGCGCAGCAGAGCCGCGTGCGTGTACAATGCGTTCAGGAATACGTTCGTGGTCGAAGTGTGTGATTTTTTCTCTGAAAATAAAGTCCTCCAGTAGTGTGCCGCCTCTTTCGCCTGCCTTCAGCGAGTTCTGGTTATCGTTTATCCTCACCCCCTGGTTGGTGGTGAGGAACTGGTCCGCACCATCCTCAGTGTGCGGTGCCAGGCTGTCCACCTTTTTGTTAGTGGCAGTCTTGTTGGTTTTCTTGTTAGCCATAGATATCGGTTTGGTTTAATGCGTTTAAATAGTATTTGTAAAAAGTGGGTATGGTATAGAGGCAACAGCAACAATATCATGCCTTTTGCTATTTTCAATAGTTTATGTCTATGGTATCTATAGCTTAGTTGATTGACATAAGTAAAAAGTAAATTTGATGATGAATGACAGCTGATAAATCGCTTCATATTTTTTTACTTTTTACTTTTTACTTTTGAGTTTTTACCATACCTTTGCACTCCTTTAGTTAGAATTTGCCTTCGGGCATTAAAAAAGCAGAGTATGAAACGTACATATCAACCGCACCGCCGCCGCCGTAAGACTGTTCATGGGTTCCGTAAGCGTATGGAATCGGCAAATGGCCGCAAAGTATTGGCTTCTCGCCGCAAAAAAGGACGTCATAAGCTGACAGTGTCAGACGAAAGCCGTTTGAAATAGTCATTAATCTGCACAATTGGCCATTCGATATACTTTTAAAGCATACGAGCGGCTCAAGCGAGAGCAACATATTGATACGCTTTTCCATACCGGGAAAGCGTTTTCTGTTTTTCCGGTAAAGTTTATTTATCGTATGCTGCCCCGCGAGGCCGAGGTGTCGCCTGTAAGGGTGGGCTTTACCGTGCCTAAAAAGAAATTCCGTAAAGCAGTGGAGCGCAATCGGGTAAAGCGCCTGCTGCGCGAGGCCTGGCGCCTAAATAGGCATACCCTGTATGCCGCAGTGCCGGAGGAAAGCCAGCTCCATATATTTCTTATTTTTACAGACAATAAGCTGCCCGATATTGAAACTATAAGCAGTGTAGTAATAACAGGTATTGAAAAGCTTGTAGAGAAGCTGGCAACTACAACCCAGGCAAAGGATGCGTAAACTATTTACCATACTGTTCATTGGCATCATTCGCTTTTACCAGGGCGCTATCTCTCCCATGCTGGGCATGAAGTGCCGCTTCACCCCCACTTGCAGCAGCTACGGCCTGGAGGCTATACGCAAATACGGTCCTTTTAAAGGAGGCTGGCTGGCATTCAAGCGTTTTCTTTCCTGTCACCCCTGGGGCAAGAGCGGTTATGATCCTGTGCCTTAGATAAGCTTAAAGCCTACATCTCTTATTCCTTTACCAGCCGCAATGTTTGCTGTCCAGTCTTGCCCTGCATACGCACAAAGTAAATGCCTGGTTGTAAGCTGCCTAAGTTCATAGGAATATTATAGGTGCCGGTTGCAAATGTTTTGTGTTGCATTACAGTTTGCGTCACTTTCCCATTTATATCATAGATAGTTATAGAAACGGCATCTGTCTCGCTAAGGCTAAAATGTAAAGTAGCCTCACTACCGGCAGGATTAGGATATAAATATGCATCGGCTGCAGATGAAGCCAGAAAAGGAACTGCAGTATTTCCATCCAGTTTCAGTTTAAACAGGCTATAACTACTTGTATTAACATGACCGGCAAAAGTGATGGACTTATCATTAGTATCTACCACCATATCGCTACTCATAATTTGAGTAATGCGTCGGTTGAATAAAGATGCAGGGATATGGGTCATGCCATTTATCCCAAAACTGCTGTCAGCACTACCGTCTGGCTTATATCTGCTGACTACAAAACCTGAATCATATTGGCCTCCGGCAACGAAACAACCTGAAGGAAGCAATGTTAATGCTCCGCTTGCATCATTTGCTTGTACAATGCCATCTTTGCCCCAGGTACTATCGGTTGTTCCATTTGTATTGAAACGTCTTAAAAGTATCGGTCCGGCAGTATATAGCGAATATATTGATGCAATTATCTTCCCATCTGCTTGTTCCATCAGTGATCCAAAGCCCTGGGAATCGAGTCGCACTTTCCCCGCAATTCCAAAACTTGGATCCAGTTTCCCGTCAGCAGTTATCATTGCAATCGCATTGCTGTGTATAGATGGCCCTGCAATGCAGATTTTACCCTTTCTCAATGGTACGCAGCTTTGTAATCGTTGCAGAGCAGCGGTATCTATTATTACAGTACAAATACCATTATTACCAAAGGCCGAATCGAACGAAGCGTTCGAATTTAGCTTGATTATTGCCGCGTAGGTATTGTAAGAAGAATCAACAACTGTAGCACCAATAATGATTTTATTGTCTTGTGTTATACTTATTTTTTCGCCTACGAATGTCTGGGCATGAGCCGGAGGATACACGATTATATGCCCGTTAGTACCAAAGGTGGAATCAGGAGTGCCATTTCTTTTCAACCTTAAGCACAACAATTGGTACATATTGTCTTTTACTATCGTTCCGGTTGTCAGTATTTTCTCATCTGCCTGCAAGGCAGCACTGAAACAAATAGATGTTGAATCAACACCTGTTATAGCGTTACCATTTGTGCCGAAGCTGCCATCCCTTGCGCCATTTTTTAAGCTGCAACGAATTATCATCCCAAAATCGCCGGATCCTGTATCTCCTAAAACAATAGTTCCGCCATTACTTATAGATAATATTTTTGTTACTTCAGAAGTATATCTTTTTGAAAAGGAATCATTGAAATGACCATTAATGCCATACGTTGAATCTAATGTACCTGGCTGCGCAAACGAATAAACACTACCAAAACATAATAATAGCAGAATAGGTAGAGCAATTTTCATAAACAGAAGGTTTTAGTAAAAGACTATTTTCCGAGTTCTAAAGTAGAAGCATTTTTTGTAAAATAAATGTCACAAAGACTAATAGTCAAAAAAAAAACTTTCAGGCGCATTAGCCCAAATGCTTCAGGCTCAATGCCTTATTTTTTGTCTATTTACATAATGGTGAACATTATAAAAAAAATAGCCTCCTTGTTGGGGAGGCCATTATTAAAGCATCAGAATTTATTTTAGAGCTTTATCAGCTTCATCGTCTTGCTTTCAGCGCCTATCCTGCTGTTCACAAAATAAGTTCCCTGCACCAGCCCGCTCATATCTATACTTAGCTCATGGTTGCCGACTTGCAAAGAGCTTGTACTAAGTATTTGCACTACCCTGCCGCTTACATCCTGCAGCGTAATATATGGTGCACATGCCTGGTCAAGAGTAAAGCGAAGATGCCCCTCTGCACCCACAGGATTAGGATAAAAGTTGAGGTCGTTTATATAGGCAGGCACATTAGGCACTTCCAGGCTATTGCCTATCAGCACTTTTATCAGGTTTATTTGCGTTGTAGCACTTGATAGGCCACCATTACCCAGCATAATAACGCTTTTGCTGTAGCCATCAACTGCCATATCCACAGGAGCACTCACTGCAACTGTCGGGTTGTAGTGCACCGCTATAGTGTCAATACCGTTAGTGCCAAAGCCATTGTCAATGGTGCCATCATTGTTGTAGTGCGCCACAACGTATAACATGCCTGTCACGCCGCTGTTGCTGTAGCGTGAGCCTACCAGCAAACTGCCCATGCTTACATCCAGGAAGCTGCGTATCTGGCCAGGTAAAAAATGTGTTTTCACAACCCCTGCAAGGCCCCAGGTATTATCCAGGTTGCCATCGGTATTATAGCGCAGTAAGAAAAGATCTACGTTAAAGCCGGCATCCTTAACACCCGCAGCCATTATCAGTTTCTTATCTTTTTGCTCTACAATGCTATAACCATAGTTAAATATGCCACCAAAATTTTGCTGTACCATACCGTTAACACCAAAAGTACTATCCGTGCTGCCATCACTGTTTAGGCGCATGGTAACTATGGTTCGTGAAGTCGTAGTGCCCAGGTAGTCGCCTACCACAGCTATTTTACCACTTTGCAGCACCGCCAGGTCCGAAAGGTTGCTGCCGCTCTTGCCAAATAAGTTAGTGCGTATACCGCTGCTGTTAAAACTCATGTCCTCGCTGCCGTCAGCATTTAGTCGCACCACAGCTATGTCCTGGGTTCCACCCGATATGTTAGCTTCATTGCCAATGATTACTGCCTTCCCATCGGCCTGTAGTTTTACGCCATAGCCATACAACAGATCGTAACCGCTGCTGGGCGGTACAAGTGTATGCCCGTCAGTGCCATAGCTTGAGTCTATTTCGCCATCTGCCTGCAGGCGCAGGCATAGCAGGTTGCTATTGTAGTAGCCGGCAAATCCGCTGATCACTATTTTGCCATCAGGTGCCATCGCCGCACTCAAACCATAGGTGTATGGATCTACTGTATAATACTTTGTATTGCCGCCATTAAAGCTGGGGTCTATGCTCCCATCCGCCAGGTAAGCCCTCATGGCTATAGCGCTGTTCGCGCCATGGCTGGTATCCCCCAGGCAAAAGAAACGGCCGTCACCTCGGGGCAATACTTTAAATGCTGTTTCTATAGCGCCTGATCCGGTATAAGGCGCAAATATATCTTCAACAACGCCGCTATGTCCAAATGTGGAATCAGTAATGCCGGCCCTTTGCGCTTGTGCAATAATACTAAAGCAGGATAGGGCGAGTGCAGGTAAGAGTTTATGCATTTGAGAAGGTTTTGGTGACTAACTTTATTATAATAGCCGCAGATTAAACCTTCTTTTCACAACCATATTTTCACAAGGTAATCGGGGCATAATAATAGTATAGACGCCATTATTCTTTAAATCGTTAAAAATGAAATAGATATTTTTCGAGTCGGAAAATTCTCGATAAATACTATAAATAACGCAAAAGATAGAGGGTAATTTCCCGTCTGTTCGGGTCTCCTGATAGGAGACTCAAGGGCATCAAGGCACTATAGCCTGACTAAATTGTTGTAATCGAAACTCCAAACCTGCAAGCCATCATACACTTTCCAAATTTTTAATTTTATCAATTTTCATTCCTTATGTGGAAATCTAAATTTGGAATCCATCCCATCATAATACTACTTTGCATAACGTTCTCCTCCTGAGAGGAGACAGGGTGTATTCAATGCAAAGGTCACCCCACGTTCTTTGAAATACCTTAAACCCTGCAACATCTATTAGCTAATCATCAAATTAGCATATTGAAAATGCGACATTTTGGGAGATTCTTGTTCGTTTTCTGTCCACCAATGTTACTTTTGATAGAAGTATTATAAGGTAACATGGTAAAGACTTTGGTGCTAATTGCCCTACCAAATGTCTCAAAAAGAAAATTACCCATAAATGTGACATTTGGAGGATAATCATCGAGCGACATTACCACTACATTTTTTCAATAGTTATTTTTGAACAGTAATCTATATATATGTTCTATTCTTTTAAAGGATTTATTCCTGTAGTTCATCCTTCTTCTTTTGTACATCCCCTGGCGGCAGTTGCCGGCAATGTGGTGATAGGCAAAGATGTGTATATAGGTCCCGGAGCTGCCCTGCGTGGCGACTGGGGCGGCATAGTAATAGAAGATGGCTGTAATGTGCAAGAGAGTTGCACGATACACATGTTTCCCGGCGTAACGGTATTGCTGAAGGAAGCAGCGCATATAGGCCATGGAGCTATAATACACGGAGCCACCATAGGCAGAAATGTAATGGTGGGCATGAATGCTGTGATAATGGATGAGGTAGAGATAGGTGATGAAAGCATAATAGGCGCTATGAGCTTTATAAATGCCAATACCAAAATACCACCCAGGTCCCTTGTAGTAGGCAACCCTGCTAAAGTGATAAAGCAGGTAAGTGATGAGATGATAGCCTGGAAGACAAAAGGTACCCGCTTGTACCAGGCATTGCCTAAGGACTGCCATGACAGCCTGAGGGAATGCCAGCCGCTAAGCGAAATGCCAGCCGACAGGCCCAGCCAGGAGCTGCTCTACGAAACCTGGAATAAAATAAAAGGAGAGTAGCCCGGGCTTAGATAAAATCTATTTAAAGAATGATATAGCTAAAAGTAAAAAGTCAGGCCCCCGGAGCCTGACTTTTTTTGATGGGTAATCTGAAATTATCTAATTAAGCTTCATCAGAATTAACCAGGTCGTTCACAAACTTAGCTACAGATGCAATACGAGCGTGGTTAAGAGCATAGTGGATGAATTTACCATCACGCTCAGTAATCACGATGTTTGCACGACGAAGGATAGCCAGGTGCTGAGACGCTACAGACTGTTCCAGGCGCAGCTTCACATAAATATCAGTCACATTCATGCGTTTATTTTCTTCCAGCAATTTTACTATTTGCTGACGCAGTTTGTGGTTAATGGCTCTCAGTGTCATTGCAGCACTTTTCACAGCCATGTAATCTAATTTAATGTGTTCGTTCGAACCCTCGTCCTTGCGAATTACCAGCGTGTTAGCTGACATTGTCGTTTCCATTTACATTAAAATTTTACAGGAGTTAATAAAATAATTACTTCTCTTATTGCGTTAAAAAAAGCGTTAATAGACGCGGTCTATACCGCTTCGATAACATTTTGCAAACATACGATAGTAAGTAATATGAAACAACCTTTTAAATGCACATTGTGTTAACCCCGCGTTAAAAAAAAGTTTCATTTATTTTTTTATTACTTACAAATGATTGATTTTCTTTGAATTATGCGTAAAAACTTGTTTCAAATAAAACGGCTCGGCTGTGGATAAATTGACAAATCCATTACACTTATATTGTTCATATGCATACATAGCCCACGCATCCTTATCAATTAAGTTATTAAAAAAAACAGCTGATTTTTTAATTTTAAATAAATTTTCTATATATTCTGTTCCCGCACCTGTTATTAACAGAGTTCCTTGTATGTCGTTTACCAACTTTTCAAGCTCGGCGGCGTGTATATGTTGTGGCTCTATGTATATGCCAAAGTTTTTATCGTAGGCTGCAACGAAAAATTCGTTTTCGCGGGCAACGAGCACACTCATAAAAACCTCATATTCATTCAAATTATTATGATACTGCTGCCATGCTAAAAGTGTGAGTTTGTTATGCAGCAATAAAGGTTTATCTAAAACATAGCAAAGGCCCTTAGCCGTGCCCATACCTATGCGCAGGCCTGTATAGGAGCCGGGCCCTGCACAAACCACGATGCCACTAAGCTGTTGCAGTACAATACCGGCATCGCTAAGAACTACGTCTATTAACGTATTAAGTATTGCCGATTGATTTTTACTGTCTTCTATCGCCTGCGAGGTAACGATATTGCCATTTGCCGAGAGGGCAACGATGCCATTATCAGCAGAAGTATCTATGTGTAATAAGTATATCATGTATTGAAGCGCAAAAATAGGGTAAATGTCAGGAGCATATTACATTTGTGGGTATGGAAAAGAAAATCATTAACACTACTAACGCACCAGCCCCTATAGGGCCATATAACCAGGCAGTACAGTTTGGCAGCCTGCTCTTCGTATCAGGGCAGATACCGCTAGATGCAGCTACGGGCAACCTGGTACAGGATGATATACAGGCAGAAACCCGCAAGGTAATGGAAAACCTGGCTGCTATACTGAAGGAAGCAGGGATGGATTTCTCGCATGTTATTAAGTCAACTATATTCCTGATGGACATGGGCAAGTTTGCACAGGTGAATGAAATATATGGCAGCTACTTTACTGAAAATGCACCTGCCCGCGAAACAGTGCAGGTAGCAGGCCTGCCGCGTGGTGTGAATGTGGAAATATCAGTGATAGCAGGAAAGTAGTGTACTGCAATAATGTGGAAATAATGTGATGGAATGTGCTTTACCAAGGAGCGCATTCCATTTTTTATTGGATTTTTCAGCATAAGATCAAGGTTTATAGAGGTTTAGATAAATAGTGCAAAAACGGGGATATACTGTTAGTGTAGGTGACTAATAGTATGCGCCTATTGAGGGCTAATGTTGGCTAAGTGTGGAGAATGCAGTAAGTATAGAGGGATTGGTGAGATAGAGTAGCGATTTACAGGTGATTAAATATAGGTGCAGAATTGGGGATATGCTGTGCAATGCTTAGTGCAATATGGGAATAATGTGATGGAGCATCTTATTATGCTCCATCACATTTTCTATGATTCGTTTATGCTTTCTTCATTTCTTTTGCCCAGGCATCTTTCAATGTTACTGTGCGGTTGAAGATCACTTTATCGGGGGTGCTGTCTTTATCCACGCAGAAGTAGCCTTTGCGCATGAACTGCACGCGCTCACCAGGTTTTGCATCGGCAAGGCCCGGCTCTATATATACTGATGGAAGTATGTGCATAGAATCCGGATTAATGTAGTCTTTAAAATCACCTTCTTCACTAGATGGGTCTTCTACCTTGAAAAGACGGTCGTAGAGGCGCACTTCGGCAGTTTTGGCGTGCGGTACGCTTACCCAGTGTATGGTGCCCTTTACGGTAAGGCCGCTGGTATCGCTGCCGCTTTTGGTTTCAGGCAAGTATTCGCAGAGCACTTCTGTTACATTGCCTGCTGCATCCTTATTAAAGCCGGTACACTTTACTATATATGCATTCTTCAGGCGGACCATAAGGCCGGGGCCCAAGCGGAAGAATTTCTTTGGCGGCTCTTCCATAAAGTCTTCGCGCTCTATCCATAGCTCACGGCTGAAGTGCAGCTGCCTGCTGCCTGCGGAGGCATCCTCAGGGTTGTTCTCTGAGTTGAATATTTCTTCCTGGCCTTCGGGATAATTAGTTATTACCAGCTTTACAGGGTCAAGCACGGCCATCACGCGGTTGGCTGTTTTATTGAGATGCTCACGTACGCAGAACTCCAATACACCTACATCTGAAATATTCTCGCGCTTAGCTATACCTATGGTATCGCAGAACTGGCGTATAGCCTCCGCGGGGTAACCACGGCGGCGCATACCGCTGATGGTAGGCATGCGCGGATCGTCCCAGCCGCTTACGTGTTTTTCGTTTACCAGTTGCAGCAGCTTGCGCTTGCTCATAACAGTATAGGTAAGGTTGCGGCGTGCAAACTCGTACTGGTGAGAAGGGAAGATATCCAGCTTCTCTATAAACCAATCGTATAGCGGGCGGTGGTGTATGAACTCGAGTGTGCATATAGAATGAGTGATATGCTCTATGCTATCGCTCTGCCCGTGTGCAAAATCGTACATAGGGTATATGCACCATTTATCGCCGGTGCGATGATGATGTGCATGCTTGATGCGGTACATAAGCGGATCGCGCAACAGCAGGTTAGGGTGTGCCATATCTATTTTGGCACGCAATACTTTTTCACCATCCTTGTACTTACCGGCGCGCATGTCTGCAAAAAGCTGCAGGTTTTCTTCAATGCTGCGACTGCGTGAAGGGCTTTCTTTGCCTGGCTCGGTAGTAGAGCCTTTGGTAGCAGCTATTTCCTCTGAGCTGTAGTCATCTACATAGGCAAGGCCTTTCTTTATCAGAGTAACTGCAAATTCGTATAGTTGCTCGAAATAATCGGAAGCGTATAGCTCGTTGGCCCATTCGCTGCCTGTGCCCTGGAGCAGCCACTTGATATCTGCTTTTATGCTTTCTACGTATTCGGTTTCTTCCGTTACGGGATTGGTATCATCGAAGCGGAGGTTGCATTTGCCATTATACTTTTTTGCCAGCCCGAAGTTGAGGCAAATGGAAGTAGCATGACCTATATGCAGGTAGCCATTAGGCTCAGGCGGGAAGCGCGTATGTATGCGCCCGCCATTCTTGCCTTCGGCAATATCCTGTTCTATTATCTCTTCTAAAAAATTAAGTGATTTTTCTTCGCTCATAGCGCTGCAAAGGTAAATAATGAAATGCGACAATGTGATGAATGTGGCGTAATGCAGGAATGTTACATTCGTGGGAGATTTTTCTTTTGGTATCTTTTGTGGGTTTAAAGCGGCTGTGAATATTGATTTTATTGGATTATTAAAGATTTAGTGAAAGTAACATTGCTACGCAAGAACTACCCAAAATGTCCCAAAATGTCGCATTTGAAAAAGTATAAAGTAAAAATATGGAGTGTTATTTAATATGGGTTTATAGTATGTCAAAGAACAATTTATGCAAAACATCCTGATTAAGCTGGTTGCATATTTTCAGGAGATGTCTCCATTTTGTCGACATGACGGTCCTGATTGGGCAAGGTAAGATTATTAACAAGGGGTTTCCAAAAAAACATATCCACATTGCCAGGCGCGCAAGCCTGCCAGCGGAGACGCCGACAAGGGAAAAGTAATGGTGTGGCTACATGTAGAATACATTGAACTTATGCCCATCAGGATCGGCAAATACGAAGCCGTAGTACCCTTCACCAAATACTTCAGGCCTGGAAACTATTGTTCCACCTGCTTGCTGTACTTCTTTTTCCCAGTTATTGACTTCTTCTTTAGTATCGGCAGACAGTGTAAAGATGATCTCATTGCCGGCTTTTGTATCTGTTATTTGCCCTTTCATAGCAGGTTCAAGCACATCCTTCAAAAAGAAATGAATGATAAAGTTTTCATCACCAAAGAAAAAACTTGTCAGCTGGTTTGATGCTCCATTATGTTTAAAACCAAGTTGCTTATAGAATTTAGTAGTTCGTTCTAAATCACTAACACTGAAATTGGCCCATACTTTTTTTGTTTTCATAATTAAAAGTTTTAGTTGTTTTCTCTTTTGATAACTTTTATTGTATGTGTTATTAATGCAAAGATAAGCACATCAAAAAAACACGGTGTTTAGCGGTATTGTGATAAATATTTTCTGTCGGACTATGCCAACGTTTAATGTTTTTAATGCGTCAATATATGTAAGCAACTATTGTTGCTACAATAAACCTTACCATATGAGAACCATCGCTATTATTTTACTAACCTTTATTCTATTTTTTCTTTTTGCATCCATTACTACC
>JAFDXS010000220.1 GCA_018267795.1 Bacteroidota bacterium
GAAATAATTGCGGAGGAAGGTATCGAGTGAAATGGGTGAATCGCCATACACGTAATTGCCATCAAGCACTGTATAGTTATCCTGTATAGCAGAAGTATGATCAGTAAGCATACGGAAGGTAATTGTATCACCGGGATTATGAGGGTTCTGCACCTTGAAAGGGAGATAATTGTTTATATTATCGTCCAGCTTGAAGGCGCCGTGCTCCCAAAGCTGCATAAGCGCAGTAGCTATGACAGTCTTGGAGATAGAGGCCATCATAAATATTGTTTCGCGCTTAATAGCTGTGTGCTTACTAACATCGGCCTCGCCCCAGCTATGATCGTAAACCCAATAACCGTCCTTTATCAATACGGCTTCCGCACCCGGTATCTTACCATTGCTCATTATCCTTTGTATGGTGGTATCAGCAGGCTGGGCTTTTGCTATATGTACAGTAAACGACAACAGCATTAGAATAGATAGGAATTTCTTCATGATATTTCTCTTTAGTCGTGATGTAACACAAAGAAATATGATAGCCCGTGTGCAGGAAATTTTATTATACCAAACACTAATAATTTTATACGAAGTAACTATTCAGGAAGAAAAGGCATTTGGTATAAGATTTCGGGCATTTCGTCTAAAAAAACAAGCTAAGAATCTCGTGAACCTTAGCCCTCTATGCCGTACTTAGACATTTTGTAATAGAGCGTAGTACGATCTATATTCAGCAGCTTAGCTGCTTTGGACTTATTATATTTAACCTCCTTCAGCGTTTTCATTATCAATTCCTTTTCATTAGTTGCCTGCACTGCTTTCAAATCCGGACTGTCTGTTTTTTTATCTTGCTGTACTTCATGCACCATTTCATCCGGCAGCGCACTGATAGCTATGCGCTCGGAAGTTGATAACAACACTGCGCGCTTGATAACATTTTTTAATTCCCTGAGATTGCCAGGCCAATCATAGCGATAGAAGATAGTGCGCACCTCTTCGGAAATATCTTTAATACTCTTGTTTAGTTCGTTATTTGCCAGCTTAATAAAGTGTGCGATGAATAACTCAATATCACTACCCCGCTGATGAAGAGACGGAAGGCGGAATTTAAATTCATTGAGACGATGATAAAGATCTTCCCTGAAATCGCCTTTCTTTACAGCATTCTGAAGGTCTTCATTGGTAGCGGTTATTATGCGGACATCTACCTTTATCAACTTATTTGCGCCTACGGGTTGTATTTCTTTTTCCTGCAAGGCACGTAATAATTTCACCTGAACCTCGTAGCTTAAATTGCCAACCTCGTCAAGAAAAAGCGTACCGCCATTTGCCATTTCAAACTGCCCAATTTTATCCTGCAGGGCGCCCGTGAATGCACCCTTAGTGTGGCCGAATAATTCGCTTGAAGCGAGATCAGGAGAAAGTGCGCCACAATCTATTGCTACAAATGGCTTATCACTACGCTTACTAAGTGCATGTATCTTTCGCGCTACCTGTTCTTTGCCTGTGCCACTCTCGCCTTCTATTATCACCGTCATATTAGTAGGTGCAACCAAACTAATATGCTCGTGCAACTGGCGAGCTATGGAGCTATCCCCCTCGACAAAACCTGATGCTACAGGTGCAGGCCTTTCCTTCGTTTCTTTTTTTGCTAATGCTTCCTGAATAAGCATAAGGAGCTCATCTGGGTTGACAGGCTTAGTGATATAATCGTAAGCACCAGAGCGAATCGATTTGACCGCTGTTCTGATATCGTGAAAGCTGGTCATGATAATGACCGGTAATTGTAAACCTTTTGACTGAATGGCATTGAGTATATCCATGCCGGTGCCATCAGGCAGGCGATAATCGAGCAATGCAAGATCGAAGTGCTCTGAGCTAAGCAGCTTATTAGCATCCTTAACGCCGAAGCAAGTATGGGCAGAGTGATTATTTCGTTTTAAAAAATTTTCGAGTATCTGCAGGAATGTTAGGTCGTCCTCGATAATAAGAATACGCGCCATAGATGCAATCTACACCAAGTATAAAAGAAGGCAAAATAAAAAAGGGAGATGGCTTGCGCCAAATCCCTCTCTTAGCCCACGGTGATAGTGGTTGTTATCCTATCTTTTTGCCATCCTTATCAAACTTTACTGTAGTTGTCTGGTCTGCCTTTTTCAGCTCTACCACATAATATTCGGTATCTGCTTTTACACTCCATGCTGTTGCTACAGTCCAGTCCTTGTATTCAGCGCCGGCCAGCGTGGCCTTTACCGCATCAGGCAATGCAGATGCTTCAATCTTCGTCTTTTGCTCGTCTGGTGCTGCAGACTGAGCAGAGGCCGTAGTGGCTGAAGCCTGAGCAATAGGTTGAGCAGTAGCTGCTGTTTGTGCATAAGATACAGATGCGCATGCAATCAGCGTAAATGCTGATAAGATTACTTTTTTCATACAAACTATTTTAAAAAATGATTACAATGTTGAATGCTATGACTATAGCTAACTATGTGCCAAATGATGCTATGAAAAACAATAAACTGTGAAACAGTATTTTATAAAGTACCGGTTTTATAAATGCATATAAGAAGTGTTGTATTTTTCAACACTTTGAGGGAACAGATACAACAGTAAGTGTGGGAATAAGCAGCCTTACCTGAGCAATGATATCCATAGTGCTATCGCAGACTTCATTAATCTTATTCTCTTTGCCACCTGTAAGCTGATTATTGCGCAGGCTAATCTCAACATCGCGCAGCTGACGGCTGAGTTGTCTTGCACCGATCTGCGCGCATCTGCCCGCTATTGGATGCAGGAGCTCCGCTATTGCACTATAATCGCCCCTGCTAATATTTTTTATACGGACTTTATCTAAATCTTTGGTGGTCTCTGTAATGAAGCTTTGCAATGCGGCCTTTACAAATTCAATATCGTTGCCAGCCATAGTCATTAATGGCTGAATATTTATTTCTTCGCCGGAAGGCAGTTGTGGCAATATCTTTGGCACTTCCTTTCCGTGTAAGAGGTTGATAATATCCTGCTCCATAAATGGCTTCATGAGCACTGTATCAAAGCCGGCCAGTAAAAGGCGTTCTTTCTCATCGGGAAATGCTTGTGCTGTGAGCGCAATTAGCTTTGCGCTATGAGTTGCCATTCTTTGCCTGAGCATACGGCATAGTTCTATACCACTGATATCCGGCATCCTGATATCAAGGAATATGGTGGTTACTTCATTATCATAAGGTGTAGCCAAAACTTCTTTAGGTGAGGCAAAGGCCCTATACGGGATGTGATGCTTCTCCATGATGCCACTGCATAACTGCAGGATAAATTTATCATCGTCAATAATCCAAACCTTGCCAGCATATGCATCATTGCTCTGTGTATTATCCTCTGTCTGTGGCGCGAGTGGCCTGGCCTTTGCAAAAGAGAGCGCAACAATAAACTCAGAGCCCTGGCCGAGGATGCTTTTAACCTGTATGTTTCCTTTTTGACTTTCAACCAATGCCTGAACAATATTGAGCCCCAGGCCCGTGCCATTATGATTTGCACTATTCTTTGCCTGCTCGAATTGATTGAATATTTTGTTTATGTCCTCACCAGAAATACCAACACCTGTGTCTTTGACAATGAACGTATATGCAGTGCGATTAGAAAAATCCTTTTGGGAAACCAATAATGTAACAGCGCCTTTATTTGTGAACTTAATAGCATTGCCCAGCAGGTTGTACAAGATCTGCCTGAGGCGGAATGGATCGCCAATGTTATCCTGAGCGGAATTTATATCAACATCGAAGATCAGCTGCAACTGCTTTTTATCGGCTTGCACCTGCATAATATCCTGTACTTCTTTTAACAAGTGCTGCATACTAAACGAGACAGAAGCAAAGCTGAACTTGCCTGATATAATGCGGCTATAATCCAGGACTTCATTTACTATCTGCAATAAATGCTGCGATGACTGATATATTACTTCCAGTTCATTGGGTTTTGCACTGCCTTTCATCCTGAGCTGCTCTGCTACCCCTACAATTGTTTGTAAAGGTGTGCGCAGCTCATGGCTCATATTGGACAGGAAACGTTGTTTTACGCGCTCGAGCTCTTCTGCATTTTCTTTTGCATCAAGCAGCTGTTCCCTGTACTTGTTACTATGGCCAATATCAATAAAAATGAAATAGACGAGTATAGCAGTACCTAAAATAAAGCAGATAAGAATAGCATCGAGCTTTGTGATGTCTTCATTTACTATGTGTGTGGCGGTTGTTCGCCTTGCCTCTGCATGCTGCACTTCTGCGGCCTCGAGATTTTGCAGAATGCTGAGCAACTCGTTTATGAGCACGTTACCCGCATGAGCTAGCTGCATTTGCTGCCGGATGAGTTTGTTACGCTTGCTTTCCCTGCTCGCCTCCTGGTGCATGATGGCATCGCTGAGCGTAGAAATAAAGCTATCTTCTTTGGCCAATGCGAGCGTATCTACTTTTATATTTAGTTCCTGCTGAATGAGCCTTTTTACCTGCCTGGCTTCGCCTGGTTTCTTGCGATTGAATACTCTATCCCAAAAGGTTTGGTGCTCGTTATTGGGCGTTGTATCACCCTCTATAGTGGTGGTAGTTATCTTTTGTTCTGTTGTTACTACACTGGTGTCAACGTTGAGCATTGAATCATTGATACGTGCTGACAATTGCTTTATCTGGCGAGTAAGGGTATCATTGTGACTTAAGTAGGTATTGAGTTGCAGATAGCTGATGAAAAGCTTATCGCGGGCATATAACAGACTTTTCATTGAGTCAATACGATTTACTTCTGTTATATTTTGCCTGCTATATGTGCGCAAGGTGTCTAACATTAGCTGAAGCTTGCCAGACTCTTTGAGTAAAGGATCATACGTTATGCCTGATTTCTTTAGCGATTGCGCCTGCTGTTTCTGGTCGAGACTTACCAGCTCCCTGAATATATTGTTTACGAGCTGCAGCTTAGTGTTAGGGCTTGACAATTGCTTAACCGTACCTAGCATTTGCCTGAACGAAAAACG
>JAFDXS010000221.1 GCA_018267795.1 Bacteroidota bacterium
AAACTACTTATTGTTTTTTTATTGACCGGGCTGGCAATGGCTGTGAGCAACAGGGCTGAGGCGCAATTCTGGAAGAAGTGGTTTCATAAGGATGAGCGTAAGTATAAGCCTGTGCATAAGGTGGCAACACAGCCTGTGTTGCCAAAGCCAAAGCCATTTAAACGGAAGCTGGAAGTACAGTACCCTGAAACGGTAAAAAAAGGCCGTTACAGGATAGATGTGTTGGCACCGCTGTACCTGGATGAGCTGGTGAAAAATGATAAGCCTGTGCATGGCGATAAAATACCGGAGAAAGCGCAGGGAGGCATAGAGTTTTATGAAGGTGTAAAGCTGGCAATTGATACCCTTAATAGTTTTAATTATAACGTGGACGTGTATGTTCATGATATTGCAGCGCCTACTACTGGTATAGCCGCATTGATAAAAGACAAAGTACTCGATTCCGCTGACCTGATAATAGGTGATGTGCAATCTCAGCAAATACCTGAACTGGCAGCATTTGCCAAAAAACGGCATGTGAATTTTGTATCCGCATCTTCGCCTTCAGATGCCGGTGTGAAGGATAATCCGTATTTTATTTTACAGCAGCCAACGCTGGAGGCCCATTGTGCTGCTGTAATGAATACTGTAGGGAAGAAGTATCATAAAAAGACGGTAACACTATTATACAGAACTACGGTATCAGTTGATAAGGCAGCATACGAATATGTACTGGAAGATAGTGATGCAGTAAAGTTTGAGAAAATACCCTGTAGTGCAATGCCTTCCAGGCTGCAATTGAAAAAACAACTGGACAGCACGAAGACGAATGTGATAGTGATGCCGATATTGGAAAATGCCTATGCGGAAATGCTGCTGAAGCAACTGTATCAATGGTTCCCTTATTACAGATTTGAAGTGTATGGAATGCCCTCGTGGAGAACTATGGCAGGGCTAAAAAAGGCAAATTATTTTCCTAATACCGTAGTGTATGTGACGGCTCCTTTTTACTTCGACGTGTCAAGCGCTATAGCACAGCAAATAGAGCGTGATTATAAAAGTTCATTTGGCGGCAGACCTACGGAACTTGTATTCAGAAGTTATGAAACTTTATACTGGTATGCTTATTTGCTAAATCAATACGGTACCATTTTCAACAGGCGATTTAATGATAATAGCGCAACACTCTTTACAAAATTTGAGATAAGGCCGAAATGGGATGAAAAGGGTAATTTGCTGTACAATGAGAATCAGCATTTATGCCTGTATCGCTATCAGAATAGCTCTTATATAGTAGAGCAGAATAAATAATCTTTTACTTATCGTGTTGTTGTCTTAGGGCTATAGATGTTTATAGTTGTGGTGCCCATGTTTTGAATGGTGCCCTTTTTCTCCTGCATAAGGGCCTTGTTCTTTTCCAGCCTGTTTCTTCGCAGGATATACATAACCATAAAGAGTATAAGGCCCAATGATATCATGCAACCCAGGGCAATATTAGGCTCATAGTCCTGTACCAGCAGAGCTACAGTTATGATAAGGATGTTAGACGTAATAAGTATCGTTACGCTGCGCGAATGGGTAAATCCCATATCAAGCAGGTAGTGGTGCAAGTGTGAGCGGTCTGCATGAAATGGTGAGCCACCCTTAATGATGCGCTTTAGGAATACCCTGAAGGAATCGAATATAGGTACAAATAGCAGTGCTACAGCAACGATGGTAGAGCCCTTATGTGAGTGTATCACATACACCAATGGATTGTTAACTGTATAAGCATGTATAAATATGATGCTGAGTATAGAAATGGTAAAGCCTATGAGCAGAGAGCCTGTATCGCCCATAAAGATCTTAGCCGGGGAAATATTGTAACGCAGGAAACCAAGTGTAGCGCCCATGAGGCTAAAAGCTATGCACGCTGCTCCTACATTGTCCAGCATGGCAAGGAATACACCTAAGAAAAAGGTAACCAGCACTCCTATAGAGCCTGCAAGACCGTCTATGCCATCGATAAGATTGAAGGCATTGGTAATGAAAATGCAACCCACTATAGTAAAGGACACACTATACCAGTAAGGCATCTGGTAAATACCCAGAATACCATGCAATGAATTGATGCGGATATCGGCAAGGCAAACTGTAATGATTGCTGCTATAAACTGAGCGAGGAATTTTTTGCCAGGCCCCAGTGAAACGAGATCATCATTAATACCGGTGAGAAACAGAATGACAGAGGAAGCTATTATATAGTTCCACTTCTCTGCCATTGGTGGTGTAATGAATAAAGAAGTAACTATTATATAGGCAAAAAAGATACCGATGCCGCCCAGGTTAGGGGTGATGGTAAGGTGTATCTTTCTGTTGTTATCAGGTATGTCAAATAACTTTTTACGCTTGGATACGTGAATGATGCGCGGCACACTTATCATACTGGCTGACAAAGCACATATAAATGCTAGTAAGTATATGATGTATGGTGGTAACGAAATCATAGTTTGAGCGTAGATAAGCAAACATTTTTGCTAAAAGTCAGATTTCTAAGGCCTGAACTCATTAACAAAACAAATGTAAAGCATAGTTTTTAACAAATTTGTATAATAACAATTCAATAAAATATCGTTAATAGTTTAATGTTATCTGTTTATTTATACTTTATGTATTTTTCTTATTCAAATTTAATGATATAAATTATATATGCCTAAATCAAATACGTGAGAACTGAGATTATTTTTCATAATGCCCAAAAATGACCCGCTTTAATAGGCTAATTGTGATTGCTTACATAAACGTTAAGGATAGGCATATATTATAAAACGTGAGGTCTATTGAGCTTTTACATAATCTTTCAAATAAGAGCATGTATTATATGCATCATTGAAAAACTTAGTTTTATCATATTCCTTCTTTAGCTGCCTGAAATATGGATTTTTCAAGGAATTGAGATAATAATCTTTGTCATAATAGGAATTGTAATAAGACGATTCTTTGCCTTCCGGTTGCGGACAGCTTTTTTGCCAGCATTTTGCAGCCATAAAGAGGCATCGGGCCTTTACTTCAGGGGCAGTGCTATTAGTATAGGCTTGCATATAATATTTTTCAGCAAGCTTTACATTGTAATACTCCTGTTCGTATTCGGGAAGTTTACTTCTTTCTTTGGTAGCAATATAGGCATGATCGTCAGTACTGCTTCGATAGTAATCGAAGGCGTGATGCGCTTTGCCATAATAAGACATATTATATAGTCCGTTTGCAAATTGATAAGCGGCACGCCCATCTTTTGGGTTAGCATTTAGCTTTTGCTGGAGCTCAGCCATTTTCATAGCAAAAGAGAGCTTATTGTAGCTAACTGCGGAGTCAGAGGAGAGCCAGTCCTGCATATCCTGTATATGGCTGATCAGAACATCGGGCAAAATAATATTGTTTAGGTTCGTTTGCGACACATCTTTTAAGACAGTTACAGCTTTATCAAACTGCATTTCGCGTATATATTTTGTGCCCTCAAGTTCTCGTAGTACTGAAAATGAGTAAGGCGTATGAGTTGTAAGCCAATTATCATAAGGCGTTTTTGCTGTGCTTTGCATAAAGGCCTGCACCTTATGCAGCTCGTCAATAGTCATTTTCTCTAACAAGGTGCCGGCATTGTCCATAAAGCCATAGTCTAGCATGTAGTTGCTGGTCTTGTCAAATTTTGTTCTGGATAAGCAAAAAATTGCCTTAACAGTATCGCCTTGCTGTAAATATGCAGTGCATAAAACAGATGTAAGCATATCTGTATACACTTTTGCAAATCGCCTGTTGCTATCGCTCCTGGTTTCAATCCATTTCAAATAGGGCAGAAGGTCGGCTTCTGTTTTTTCCGTCACCTTATCATTGCTGTGCACGATGTATAGCGCATAAACAACATCATGAACATCGCGCTCTATTGGGGTCATTTTTTCTTTTTGAGAAATATCAAGGTGTTTTTTACAGTCTGCATAATTGCCTTGCATGAAATAAATGTAAGCAGCTGATAAATGCCAAAACGCTTTATCGTTCAGTTTACTGTCATTTGCAAGCTTTAAGGCAAAGCTATTCAGACCGGCAATGTAATTACTATAGCTATGCGCTATCGAATCAATACTTCTTTTATCGTCGGCACCATAATACTGATAATAATAGGCATTCGGAATAGTGTTAAAGCTGGCCTGCAGATATCGTTGCTCTGCTTTGTTTATTTCACGTGTCATTACTACGTTTAGCCCTTTTACATTTGGGTCCAGTTTGTAGGCTTCCTCCATTAATGCCAACCCTTCTTTTTCCTGGCCACTTGTTTCGTAGAGTGCATCCATAATGTCTACAACAGCCTTTTCATGGTCTGTTTTGCACAGTGGCCATACTAATTGCGCATTGCTATTCAGCGCCCAATTAAAACTGATTAGTGCCGTTTGTTTCATTTCGTCACTTATATCAAATATGAGGCTGTATAAATAAGCTGCCTCTGTTTTCCTATTCGTTTTATACAGTGCGCCAGCCTTCATGCCCAGGCAGCGTGCATACATAATGCCGTTGTATTTATTGTCGCCTATCAACTCATTATACAGCGAAAGTGTTTGCTGGTAATGCCCACTGTACATAGCCATGCGTAATACCTGGTATTTATAGCGCCACTTGAAAAAATCGTTGCCTGCTAATTTGTGTTGTTGCAATCCTTCTGTTATTAATGCTGTCATAGCAGCAGTATCACGTGGCGTTAGTTTCCATTCATTCGTTGTGTTATCCCAGTGCCCATCTTGTTCCGCAGCGTATGGTTCGCATTTTTTTGCATACAGCAGGTATGATAGGGCTTGTTTATCGTTATGGTCTACAAGCCATTTTGCAAAAGTGTTTTCCCGCAAATTCGCCCTCAGTTTTCCCAACTCATTATTGTTGACGCTGTTTATTTCAGCGTAGCTGGCCTTGTAAATAAAACTATCTATATCTGCAGCCTTTACTGCCTTCCCTGTATAGCTATACCATTCTGCTTCATTCATATC
>JAFDXS010000222.1 GCA_018267795.1 Bacteroidota bacterium
CTTTACCGGGCACGTTTATCGAGGAAAAGACACATTCCTTGGCATGGCACTATAGGCTGGCCGATGCTAAGCATGGAGAAGAATATGCAGGCAAGCTCATAAAAGAGTTGAACATAAGACTGGACGGAGAAATGCTCGATGTGCTGCGCGGCAACAAAGTAGTGGAAATTAAGAGTAGCCTCGTAAATAAAGGCAAAGCTGCACTTCGATTCGTCACCCGTGGCCACTACGATTTTATATTGGCTATTGGCGATGACATGACAGATGAAGATATGTTCAAGGTTATGCCGCTTACAGCCATTACGGTGAAGGTGGGCAGCAATAATTCTGCGGCTTCATACTATGTAAAATCTTATATGGACGTACGGGCATTCCTGAATGAGATACACACTACTGAGCATTTAATCAATACTAAAATTCAATTAGCCAGTTAGCGGTTATGGCATTGCTTGATAATGTTTGCCTGTTAGCTTTTTCATTGACAGATAAGCGAATACAACAGATCTACGATAAGGGCTACGGCTGGATACTTTCTATAGGTCCCAGGATAGTTTTTGCTTTTGTAGCATTACTGCTGGGTATATGGATAATAAGATTCATCAAAAATAGAGTTAGCAAACTTATAGCCCGAAAAAACGTACACTCTTCCATAGCTCCCTTCATCGTAGGAGTCGTATATACTGCTTTATATATTCTGCTTGCTTTTTTCATCATGCAGATATTGGGGATAAGGCTCACGATCTTTGCAGCATTAATAGCGGCCTTCGGTGCTGCTGCCGGCCTGGCATTATCCGGCACACTGCAAAATTTTGCCAGCGGCATCCTTATCCTTTTACTCAAGCCCTTCAAAGTAGGCGATAATATTATAGCCCAAGGTCTGGAGGGCACCGTAAATTCCATACAGATATTCTACACAGTGATAATTACCTTCGATAACAGAACCGTTATTATGCCCAACAGCAAGCTCTCAAACGAAGTGATTATCAATATCACCCATGAAGGTGTGCGGCGGCTTGATATCTCCTTAAAGTTCACTTACGACCAGGATGTTAATAAGGTAAAAAATACACTTGCCAAAGCCTTTAATGATTATACGGAAGTATTGAATGACCCTAAAGCACGTATTGGCATATCAGACATAGGCACTGAAAACTATACGATTACCTGCAATGTGTGGATAAACGCACATGGCTTTGAGGATGTACGCCTGCTGGTAAATGAGAAGCTTATAGACACCCTGCAAAAAGCAGGGATAAAGCTTACTAAGTAGTGCCTTACCCCCATTGCATTTCAGCAACAATAATGCTATCCGCCAAGGTAGCCACCTATTATAGGCAATATCTCTCCCGTTATATAGCTTGAGCATTGCGGTGATGCCAAGAACACATAGGCCGGCGCTATCTCCTCCGGCTGGGCCGGGCGCTTCATAGGGGTTTCGGCGCCAAACTTTGCTATTTTATCCGGGTTGCGGTCAGATGGGTTAAGTGGTGTCCATACCGGGCCGGGGGCTACAGCGTTCACTCTTATACCTTTGGCAATAAGGTGCGTACCCAGCGAGCGGGTGAATGCATGGATGCCACCCTTAGTCAGAGAATAGTCCAGCAGTTCATCATTGCCCATCAGGCCCGTAACTGACCCGGTATTTATTATAGCGCTACCAGGCTTCATGTGCGGCACACAGGCTTGCGCCATATGAAAGTAGCCATATAGGTTCGTCTTCAGCGTACAGTCGAAATGATCTTCCGTAAGATCTTCGAAGTGTGAAACATGCAGCTGGAAGGCTGAATTATTCACCAACACATCTGCCCTGCCAAGCTCCGTTGCTACCTGCTGCACAGCATCGAAGCAGAACTGGCGGCTCGATACATCGCCGGAAATAGTTATACAGCGCCTACCTTCTTTTTCCACCATATTCTTCGTCTCTGCTGCGTCCTCGTGTTCGCTCAGATAAACGATGGCCACATCAGCACCTTCGCGGGCAAAAAGCACCGCCACTGCCCTGCCTATGCCAGAGTCGCCACCAGTTATTATCGCCACTTTATCTTTAAGCTTATCAGAGCCTTTATAATACGGGGCATCATACATAGGCTTCACTTCCATTTCGGCTTCAATACCCGGTTTTTCCAAATGTTGTTTTGACAGTGGCGGCTCAGGGTATTTGCGTGCCCCGGCCTGCATAGGCTTTTCCGCTTCTTTGGCCGGGTTCTTCTTGTCGGCCGCTGTTACCTGCTTTTGTATGGCCTTATGTCTTTCGGCCATTTGCTCGGCTTGCTGTTGGTATTGGTCCTTGTTCTTCATATCATAGCTATTGACTCAAAACACTTAAAAACTATTCCATATCAGAAGTACCTCACTACCGACAGCCCATAGGTGAACAATACATTCTCTCTTTGTGTCCTGTTGAACCTGTTATAAATAAACGCTGTAGTGAAATGCAGCCAGCGATACACCTTGAAGTCCAAGCCCAGATCTGCTTTTACTATATAATCAGTACTAAGAGAAAAAGAGTTTTGATAGAATGCCGTGCCATGGAAGGCAATCAAATCCCGGTACCTCATCGTGAGCATTACGCGCAGTGAGTTTCGGAAAGTGTTATATCTATCCCTTACAGAGTCTTGCAGGTATATATCGCTCTGGTCATATACTATGCCATCACTTACATTCAGGCTTATGGGTTGCTTGTCAAGTATATTATAAGCCAGGCCCAGCCCCGCCTGGTATTGGTTATTGATCTTCAGCGAGAAGCTGGAGAGATAAGAAGCCAGGCCCCAGTAGTAGAAGCGCCTTGATGCCGGGTAGATATTAAAATCAAGCAGGGAGCTAACATCATTATTGGTAAGGCCTGTCTGCTGCGCGCCATATACCCAGCTATTATTAAAATCCAGCAAGGAATGCTTTTTCTTCATGCTGAAGTTAACAGCATTATTGAGCAGGTAGCTGGCTGAGCTTTCCGTATTATTAATAGACCCGGTAGATGCTATATGAATGCTATAACTGCTATCCTGCCGACGCAGGGTATCCTGGGCATGGGCAACATGGAACAGGAGCAAAAAGCATAATGTGGATAAGATAAATTTTATAACATATTGAACGCTTTGCATTATGATGCCTATGTGCGCATATCAGTATTATAACCATGCCAAATAAACAACTACTTATCCACATTTTTTGACTTTTGCCTACTCTGTGGCATACTTTTGTCATAATATTTGACAAATGAACCCTTATAATAAAGCTCGTTGCCATTAAGCACTTCACCTTTCTATCACCTGAAAAGGCATAGCCCGCCTGGCATGACATCTTGTATACATGTCAATAATATTGGCTAAAATGAAGTAAAACTTATTGGATAATGCTACAGGCTGTTGTAAAGAATGATATAATAACACTTCTTAAAAATGAAGTATATGCGTTGCAGGGTTTTAAAAAACCGCTGAACGCCATTTCCTATAATAGATTGGGCCCTATTGAAGCTGCCTTTCCTAACAATATATTCCCAACAGGTGTTATACATGAGCTAATCAGCCCTTCATCTACTGCTGCTGCTGCAACTAATGGTTTTATAACAGGTCTCCTCTCGGGTCTGTCGTTCAGCAAAGGAACTTGTTTATGGATCAGTAATAAACGAACGGTTTTCCCTTCCTCATTAAAGGCTTTTGGCATTGCGCCTGAAAGAATTGTGTTTGTTGATTTGATCAGGCAAAAGGACGTATTGTGGGCAATGGAAGAAGCATTAAAATGCACAGCTTTATCTGCTGTGATCGGTGAGCTTAGCGAGCTGAATTTCATTGAATCACGCAGGTTGCAATTAGCTGTAGAGCAAAGCCATGTAACAGGCTTCATTCATCGCTATAGTCCCAAAACCGAGAATGTAGTGGCTTGTGTCAGCCGCTGGAAGGTTAAACCTTTACCCGGCGCAGTTGAGAATGGAATGCCGGGCGTAGGCCATCCCAGGTGGAAGGTTGAGCTATTAAAAGTACGTAATGGCATTCCCGGCTCATGGAATATTGAATGGGTTAACAAGCGCTTTCAATATATAGAAGAACAGGCGCCTGCTATTTCAGATCCATCAAAACGTAAAGCAAGTTGAAATGGCAAAGCGTTTTGTGTCCATATGGTTTCAGCAGCTTACTGCAGACTGGATGGTACGTCATCAGCCGCAGCTAAAGGATACAGATTTTGTATTAGCTGCACCTGAGCATGGTCGCATGATAGTAAAAGCGGTCAGCAATTCAGCACAGCAAAAAGGCATTTGCCTGGGTATGGTAGTAGCCGATTGCCGGGCCATACTTCCTTCTTTGCAGGTTTTTGACGATAAGCCGGAATTGCCGGAAAAACTGCTGCGTGCGCTGGCCGGGTGGTGCCTTCGCTACACTCCGGCTGTTGCCATAGATTTGCCCGATGGATTGATGCTGGATGTAACTGGATGCCCTCACCTTTGGGGCGGTGAGATACAATATTTAAAAGATATTCTTACCAGGCTAAGAGGCTTTAATTACCATGTGCGGGCAGCTATAGCAGACACTATAGGCACCGCTTGGGCTATATCACGCTATGGCCTCAACACCCCACTCATTATACCGGGCATGCAGGCAGACGCACTATTGCCTTTACCACCTGCTGCATTGCGCTTAGAAGCAAGTACTATTGAACGGTTGGAAAAGCTTGGCCTATATCAGGTTGAGAATTTTATCGATATGCCCCGCAGAGCTTTAAGAAGGCGTTTTGGTCCATCAATGCTTCTAAGGCTCGATCAGGCGCTTGGCCAGGAAATTGAATTCATTGATCCGATACAACCTATTGAGCCGTACCAGGAGCGCCTTCCCTGCCTGGAACCCATACGCACAGCTACAGGTATTGAAATAGCCCTGCAAAAGCTATTGGAAATGCTATGCGAAAGATTAGCAAAAGAGAATAAGGGCCTTCGTTGTTGCTTATTCAAGGCATGGC
>JAFDXS010000223.1 GCA_018267795.1 Bacteroidota bacterium
GATTTATTTCTATTGCAATGATCTCTTCCGTGGCAGGGTTCAGTGCAAACTGTACGTTACAGCCACCGGCAAAGTTGCCCAGGTCGCGCATCATGCGTATAGCTGTATTGCGCATTAGCTGAAAAGCGGTATCGCTGAGTGTCATCGCCGGTGCTACAGTTATACTATCACCCGTATGGATGCCCATAGGGTCGAAGTTCTCAACAGTACATATAATGGCTACATTATCGTTGCTGTCACGCAGCAGTTCAAGCTCAAATTCTTTCCATCCCAATACCGCTTCCTCTACCAGTACCTCGTGCATAGGCGAAGCAGTAAGACCGCGGTCAAGAGCTGCTTCAAGCTCATCTCTCGAATGTACAAACCCACCGCCGGTACCACCCAGGGTGAATGACGGACGGATAACCAAGGGAAAGCCTATTTCCTGTGCGTACTCTTTGCCTTCCAGCATTGAGTTGGCTGTGCGAGCCTTGGCTACAGGTATACCCATTTCTATCATCCACTGACGGAAGAGCTCCCTGTCTTCGGCTTTATCTATGGCTTTTATATCTACTCCTATCAGGCGTACATTGTTACGTTCCCATATACCGAGCTCATCTGCTTCCTTAGCAAGGTTCAACGCTGTTTGTCCGCCCATAGTAGGCAGCACAGCATCTATTTCGTTTTCTTCCAGTATTTGTTCAATACTCTCTACAGTAAGCGGGAGAAGGTAAACCTTGTCGGCTACTATAGGATCGGTCATAATGGTAGCGGGGTTAGAGTTTATCAGGGTAACCCTGATGCCCTCTTCCCTAAGACTGCGGGCAGCCTGGGAACCGGAATAGTCAAATTCGCAGGCTTGTCCGATGATAATGGGGCCTGAACCGATAATAAGAACACTTTTAATAGAAAGATCGCGCGGCATTTAGCTGAAAAATGAAAAAGTAAAAAAATGTAGGGCGCGATGAGCAGATACAAAAATCGGGCTCAACGCCCGAGGTGCAAAAGTAGGAAAAAAATTTAATTGCAGCGCTTAGAATTTGGCATAAAAAATGTTGCTTTAGAAATATTTCAACTATTTCTTAAATCCTACATTATGAAAAAACTTTTAATCCCATCTCTGTTTTTGTCATTGCTTACTTTAGTCTCGTGCTGGAGAACAATGCAGTGTGTTAACCCAATGCAACAGCTTCAATTCATTGGGTTTGATAGTACAGAACTCAATAGTGTAATTTTATATAAATATCAAACAGGTAATACATTTTCCAATCTTGTCGATTCCTTTGATATTGGTACAAATAGCTATAGATGGGATCATTACTATGGTGGTTATTACCCTGACTCATTAATAATTATGTCCTCAATGGTGCATAAGCCATATGATACGCTTTTAACCATTAATAACTTCTATGACTGGGAAGTTTATATTCCTGCTACTGGTAAACGTTATTTCATTAGTGACGTAAAGTATGATCAGCAGACAAAAAAGATGAGAATTGGATGGGAGCCTATTGGCCAATCTTGTTTTAATAATACCTCTTATTACTTAAATGACACCTTATTTGCCCTTAACAAAGATTCTCTTGACAATAAATTTGACAGATACGGTTCCGAGGATCGCAATTACATAAGCATTAAATTATATAAGTAATAGTGAGCTCACTATTAAAGATTTTGTTCTGAAGCAAATCGAAGCTCATATTTTACAATATAATATCTTTAGAAAGAAGGCAATTTTTTGTCTTTTCTTCTAAATCTGAGCTAATTTTTCCGCAAATTTGCCATTATTCTAACTTTTTTCTGCTGAGGAGCATTATGGGATTATTTAAATTTTTAACGCAAGAGATAGCAATAGATCTGGGTACCGCCAATACCCTTATCATACATAACGATCAGGTAGTTGTAGACGAACCATCTATCGTTGCCATAGACCGCACTACTAATAAAATAGTAGCGGTAGGTAAAAAGGCAATGATGATGCACGAAAAAACCCATGAAAATCTTAAAACCATCCGTCCACTAAAAGATGGCGTAATTGCAGATTTTAATGCAGCAGAAGGTATGCTGCGCGAAATGATAAAACTTGTTTATCCTAAAAAGCCATTGTTTCCACCTAGCTGGAGAATGGTTATATGCATCCCATCCAGCATCACAGAAGTAGAAAAACGTGCCGTACGTGACTCTGCTGAACAGGCAGGCGCAAAAGAAGTGTACATGATACATGAGCCTATGGCTGCTGCCCTGGGTATAGGTATAGATGTAGAAGAACCTACCGGCAACATGATAATAGATATAGGCGGTGGTACAACCGGTATATCTGTTATAGCACTGGCGGGTATCGTTTGCGATCAATCTATACGCATAGCAGGTGATGAATTTACTGCGGATATTATGGAAGCAATGCGTCGCTACCATAGCCTTATGATAGGCGAGCGCACTGCTGAGCAAATAAAAATACATGTAGGCTCTGCCCTGAAAGAATTAGAAACGCCACCGGATGACATAGCTGTAAACGGCCGTGACCTGGTAACGGGTATCCCAAAACAAATAATGGTATCCTACCAGGAAGTAGCAGAAGCACTTGATAAATCAATCTTTAAAATAGAAGAAGCAATTCTTAAAGCGTTGGAAAGCACGCCACCAGAACTCGCTGCAGATATTTATCGCCGCGGCCTGTACTTGACAGGTGGGGGTGCATTACTTCGTGGCCTTGATAAACGTATTGCGCATAAAATAAAATTACCTGTTCATGTAGCTGATGATCCATTGCGTGCGGTGGTGCGTGGCACAGGTATGGCCCTGAAGAATATCGTGACGATGCCTTACTTAATGAAGTAATCAATTTTTATACTGTTATATAGAGCGTGCGCAACTTTATACTGTTCATACGCCGGTTTTTTAATCTTATCCTTTTCCTGGGAGTAGAGATAGTGTGTATTGTATTGATAGCACACACTAATACTATGCAGGGAACAGATATCGTAAGCTCTGCAAATACCGTAGCCGGCATATTGTATAAAAAGCAGAACGATGTTGTTTATTACTTTGGCTTGCGCAAAATGAATGACAGCCTTATAAATGAAAATGCGCGGTTGCGCAAACAAATTGCTGGTTTAAAGAGTGTTGATACTTTAAAAGATACAATCGTAAAGAAGGTAATACCATCAGCAGATACTAACAGGCACATAGTACATTATGCTGATTATTTGTATCGTACTGCATATGTAATAAACAATTCAGTAAGCGCGGCAAACAATTACATTACCATCAACCGTGGCAGCAATGACGGCATCACAAAAGATATGGCTGTATTGTCTGGCACTGGCTTAGTAGGACTTGTAGTACATGTTTCGCCTCATTTTGCATCAGTGATATCTATACTGAGTATAAAGCAGCAGGTAAGTGCCAAACTTAAGGACGGCACCAGCAGTTTTGTAAACTGGGAAGGCAGTAAGCCGGATGTGATGATAATGAAAGATATCCCAATGCAAATAAAAGTAAAACCCGGAGATTCAATTTTTACAACCGGGTATTCATTGCATATACCTGGCGATATATTGATAGGTACTGTTTTCAAACTGGAATACGTAAAGAAGAACAATATGCAGATATTATCGCTGCACCCCAGCACTAATTTCCGCAACCTGCAATATGTATATGTAGCGGGCAACAAAATGGCCGAAGAGAGAAAACAATTGGAGGATTCTGTAAAAAGCAAACCATGAGTGTTTATTTAAAAAACTTCTTTAGATTTTGCTTTATTATGCTTATTCAGATCTTAATTCTGAATAAAATCACCCTGCGTTGGTGGTCACAGCCTTCCGGCTTTCCCATTTTCATACCTTATGTTTACCCCCTGTTTATTTTACTGCTTACTTTTGAAACGCCTGTTTGGTTGCTTATTATTCTTGGCTTTATAACTGGTATAACAGTTGATACTTTTATGAATACTGCAGGCATACATGCCTGCGCTACTGTATTCATAGCCTATTTACGTACCAATGTGCTGAATGCTTTGTTACCTAAAAACCTGTCAGAATATCCCAACCAGTCTCCATCTATAAAAAACATGGGATGGATGCCATTTTTAGTTTACAGCGGATTTCTAATACTCCTCCACCACATAGTATTCTTTACCATAGAGCTATGGAATATATCAAACATTGGCTACTTGCTATTGAAAATAGCAGCATCTGCAGTTACCTCTATGTTATTCATCATAGCCTATTTGCTGTTATTTACAAGACAGAGCGTGGGAAAAAGTTAGTTATATCCCATAATAACTTTTTGTGTTTGTTTCCAGTTTCGACATATTTTCATCGCTCACATAGGATGAATAAACCATTGTCTCTAATATTTTCCCGTCAAGTTCTGTACCCGGGTATCCTTTTCCTATGTAAAAGTTACCTGTAGCGCCACCTGAAGTAGTACCTGTACCCTGCACACTAAGCGTTTGCGCTGCTCCTCCTATACGTATTGAAGGGGGTACTACTCCACTTTGGAAGCGAATGGATACAGGTTTATAAATATTGTTAGCCGTCGCATTAGCTATTGTAGTTGCATTACAATATGTACTTAATATGCTATCTCCTATAATGGTTTGTATTATCCCATTTTGCACATTGCCTCCAAAATATGTTTGCAACAACAACCCCCACATGGTAGTGTTTGAGCTGCTGATAGCGCTGCCGCAAGCTGCCTGGCTATTCAGGTTTACATTTGTGGTGAGGTAGGAGCACAGCACAGAAAACGCACTAGGCTTAGTGCCTGTCAGCGTCACTTGCAGGGTCATGGCGCTGGTTTTGGTGAATACCGTTGCGGGCAGGCCGTTAGGCTCTACAAGGCTTATTAATGGCTGATTGGCGGCAGTAGTTTGCACTGCATCATGGCCGTTGCCTGTTTGGTCGTATAGTTTCACCACGTAGCCACTTGCACCACCAAGAAAAGTAATAAGCGTAGGAATAT
>JAFDXS010000224.1 GCA_018267795.1 Bacteroidota bacterium
CACAGAGAATGATATCCTTAAGCTAGTAGTAATAAATCGCTACGAACCAAATGCTCCTGTAGCAATCGCATTTATTAAAAATTTTGGCTTGAAAAAAGCAGCATTGGCATCTACTGTGGCACACGACTGCCATAATATCATTGCAGTAGGTATTGATGACGCCTCGATCTGCGCTGCCATAAATGCATTAATAGAAAACAAAGGTGGTATAGCAGTTGCAGCGAGTGAAGGCGCGACAAGTTGCATGCCTTTGCCAGTCGCCGGTCTTATGAGCACAGGAAATGGTTACGATGTAGCAGCACAATATGCTATGCTTGATGCTAAGGCAAAAGAATTGGGTACTAAACTACATGCACCATTCATGACTTTATCATTCATGGCCTTATTAGTGATCCCTAACTTAAAGCTTAGCGATAAAGGCCTGTTCAATGGACAAAATTTTGAATTCACTTCAGTTATAAAGCACTAAAACAGCAAAGCCTGTTATTACAGCAGGCTTTGCACTTAAAATATCCAATAGATTTAATTCTTATACACCTTTAGTGCAGCTTCCAGGCAATCCATTGCTGCATTTATATCATTTTCATTCAGCACATAGGCCAGGCGCACTTCATTTTTACCTCTGCCTCCCGTTGCATAGAAGCCCGCCGCTGGTGCCATCATTACGGTAGCCCCATTATAAGAAAACTCTTCAAGCAACCATTGACAAAACTTTTCGCTGTCAGCTACCGGCAATTGTGCCATTGCATAAAATGCACCACCAGGCAGCGGACATGTTACCCCTTCCATAGCCTGCAGGCGTTTCACTAGTAGATCTCTGCGTGCTGTATACTCGGCATGCACTTCATCAAAGTAATCTGCAGGCAGATCTACTGCAGCCTCACCCAATATCTGTGCAAATGTTGGCGGGCTCAGTCTTGCTTGTGCAAATTTCATTGCGGCATCCAGTACCTGCTGGTTGCGGGTTACAAATGCTCCTATACGGCCACCGCAAGCACTATATCTTTTAGATATGGTATCTAGCAGAATAGCGTGCTGTTCAAGACCAGGCAGTGATAATGCTGAAATATGCTTCTTGCCATCATAACAAAACTCCCTGTATGCTTCATCGCTAAACAGGAAGAGGTCATGCTTCAGGCATATTTCCTTCAGTACATCCAACTCCTCAGCGCTATATAAATAACCCGTAGGGTTATTAGGATTACAGATCATTATAGCCTTGGTTCGTTCTGTCACTGCTTTTTCAAAAGCGTCGATAGAAGGTAATGCAAAGCCATTTTCTATGCTTGAGGGGATAGGAACTACTTTTACGCCTGCACTGGTTGAGAAACCATTGTAGTTTGCATAAAAAGGCTCCGGTATTATCAGCTCATCACCCGGGTCCATACAGCTCATAATGGCAAAAGCTATAGCCTCAGAGCCGCCGGTAGTTACAATGATTTGATTTTGATTTACTGCTATATCATTACGCTTATAGTATTCCACCAGCTTTTTGCGGTAGCTTTCCATACCTGCGCTATGGCTATACTCCAGCACCTTTATATCGGCATGTTTTACTGCATCCAGTATCGCTTTTGGTGTTTCAATATCAGGCTGACCTATATTTAAATGATAAACTTTAGTACCACGCTTTTTTGCAGCTTCTGCAAACGGAACTAATTTACGAATTGGCGATGGCGGCATTACTGCGCCACGATGAGAAATAACCGGCATGGCGCAAAATTAGAAAATGCAAAGGGTTATTCAATAATTCTTATTCTTAATTTTTATCTGTTTTGCGTGGCAGCACATTACCTTTTATATGCAGTACATAGCTTTCTCCCGGGGTAATGGCATTAGAGCTGATAAATATATTTTTAATAAATGCACCTGCATGTCCCGCAGAATAATAGGTTACGGTTATTTTACCTGTTTTACCGGGCAATATCGGTTCCTTGCCCCACGTTGGCATAGTACAGCCGCAGGATGCCATAGCACTGTCTATTATCAGCGGCCGTTTGCCCGCGTTGGTAAATACAAAGTCATGTACCATTACCGCCCCTTCTTTAATATCACCAAAGTCATAAAGGTCGGGCTCGTTGAAATGGAATATTGGGCCATTAGCCCGCACAGAATCCGGTCCTGATATGCTTTGCTGTGCAATAGCCATAGTGCAGGAACCCAGGCAAAGAAGTATAATGTAGATGCTCTTCAATCTATGTTGTTGTATTAAATGCAAAATAGCCAACTTATTACAGTTGGCTATTTATTAAAAGTTAAAAGATTTAAACTATTGTTTTGGTGCTTCAGCAGCAGCTACCACAGTACCTTTTATGTGAAGCTGTATGCGATCACCTTCAGATGATGCATTAGACTGGATATAGATATCTTTTGTGAAAGGACCCACACGACCCTGTGTATTATAACGCACTGTTATTTTAGATGTTTTACCTGGCAGAACTGGTTCTTTAGGCCATTCAGGAGTAGTACAGCCGCATGATGCAGATGCATTTTGTACTATCAGGGGTTCTTTGCCGGTGTTTTTGAATTCAAAAATGTGCTCAGCCAGCGGACCTTCTTTAATGGTACCAAAGTCATAAGTATCACCGCCTTTGAAATTCATTTTAGGGGCATTAGCATCTACGGCTTTTTGAGGAGCAGGCTGTTGGCCTTGTGCCTGTGCGCTGATGACGCCAACTGACAGACAAATCAGTGTAATGAACAACTTTTTCATAAAATTTAAAAATTGGGATTATTCTTTGTTAGTTAATATTATTTGTATTTATATTTCTTCTTAAAAGCTTGCTGTGCAAAGTAATAATTAAGACCGTAAAAAATCAACATTAGTTGGTTTTTATCATTGAATTATTTTCAGGCACAGAGCTGGTAGGCGCTTTTTCCACTTCGCCTTTTATGGTTAGCACCTTAGTGCCTGCATTAGATACTACGGTTATTTTTTTATCAAAGGTACCTGCACGGCCCTGTGTATTAAAAGATGCCTTTATTATGCCTTCTTTACCAGGTAGTACCGGTTCTTTAGAGTAGGTAGGCGTAGTGCAGCCGCATGATGCCTGCACGCGCTGCAGCAATATCGGCTCTTTGCTTTTATTTTTAAATTTAAACTCATAGGTAGCAGCAGGGCCTTCTGGCACAGTGCCGAAGTCATGGGTATCGGTACTGAATACCATATCTTCAGCCTTTACATTATTTGCCGCTGCAGGTGCAGCCTGTGGTGCTGTGGTAGCCATATGCATCTGCTCTTTATTGCTCTGCGCCATTGCCACACCACCTGCCAATAATAGAAAGCTCAAAGAAAGAAGAATTCTTTTCATAGTATTATCTTTTTCAGTTATTGTTTATGAATATTACAAATTTAGTACCGAATTGTAAATAATGGTAATTTTATTACTGTTAAAGCTAAGCTAAACGTTTAGACAATCGTATTTTTGAGCCCCAAATGGCCAAATTCCTTATTATTCAAACCGCATTTATTGGCGATGTAGTGCTAGCCACGGCTGTAATTGAGAAATTACATCAATACTATCCTGATGCCCGTATAGACTTCCTCCTGCGGAAAGGGAACGAGGTGCTGCTGAAAAATAACCCATTGGTCAGCAATGTGTTAGTCTGGGATAAGAAGCAGCAAAAACAGAGGAATCTGCTGCGTATGGCCTTGAAAATAAGGAAAGAAAAATACTCTCATATTATTAATATTCACCGCTTTGCCACTTCGGGGTTTTTAACCTGGGTTTCAGGCGCAAGCTATAAGGCAGGTTTTGATAAAAATCCCTTTTCATTTTGCTATACCAAAAACGTAAAGCATATCATATCCGATCCATATACTGCTGCACCTATACACGAAACCGACCGCAACCAAATGCTCATCACCGAGCTCACGGATGCAGTGGCAGCTAAACCACGCCTGTATCCCTCGGCCACCGATTATAATAAAATCAAACCTTTGCAGAGCGCACCCTATATATGCATCGCGCCATCCTCCGTGTGGTTTACCAAACAATTCCCTGTGGAGAAATGGAGTGCGCTCATCAATGCCTTACCTGCCAACTATAAAATATATCTGCTCGGCGGCTCCGGCGATGCACCAATGGCGGATAGTATAATAAAGAACATTCAGCATACAAATACTGAAAGCCTTTGTGGCAAACTTGATTTCCTGCAGTCAGCAGCACTTATGCAGGGCGCTGTTATGAATTATGTAAATGATTCAGCTCCTTTGCATTTCGCTTCAGCGGTTAATGCTCCTGTCACTGCTGTCTATTGCTCTACGGTACCTGCTTTCGGTTTTGGTCCTTTATCAGACAATAGCAAGGTAGTAGAAATTGCAGAACGGCTTTACTGTCGTCCCTGCGGTTTGCATGGCCATAAGGTTTGCCCCGAAGGGCATTTCAGGTGCGCACTGGAAATTACAAATGAACAATTATTATGGTGGACTTCGAAAACGACATAAAGCATTGCGTAGAAACACTGGAGCGAGGTGGCACTATCCTCTACCCTACTGATACGGTATGGGGCCTTGGCTGCAATGCGCTCGATGAGGCAGCAGTAGATAAAATATTCAGCCTGAAACATCGCCCCAAAGAAAAGAGCCTTATCATTCTTTTAGCAGAAGCCCGCGATATATTAAAATATGTTGCAGCTCCCTCACCTGATATTATAGAAATAGTAGAAAATTTCGAACGTCCAACAACTGTCATATACAGCGGTGCATTAGGCTTTCCTGATAATGCAGTTTCAGAAGATGGCAGCATTGCCATCAGGGTAACAAAAGACCCTTTCTGCAAAGCGTTGATAAAACGTTTCAGAAAACCGATCGTATCTACATCAGCCAATATAAGTGGCGAACCAACACCAATATTTTTCAACGCAATAGACAATCGCATTGTCGAAAATGTTGACTATATTGTTAAATACCGCCAGGACGACAATACTACTAC
>JAFDXS010000225.1 GCA_018267795.1 Bacteroidota bacterium
CAGGATGAAAGCTTTGCGGTATTCTGCGGCATAGGGAAATAGCCGCTGGCATGGTTTATAGCACCCAGCAGCCTGCCGCTTGTAATAGAAGTCACCACACCGTTATAGTTGGAATAATCATACCCTCCACCTTTAGTGCTTGCATCGTGACAGCCACTAATGCTGCAATTCTGTGATAGGATAGGCGCTATAGAACCTCCAAAAGTTACACCACTGGTATCGCAGGTAGTACTGCCGTGATAAGGTGCTACATAGAGTTGGTCTGCTTTATCATTATAACACCCGCCAAGCCATAATATTCCTGTCAGTAAACAACAAATTGCCAAGAAACTTTTCATACTTTTTACGCTCTTATTTTTTAATAATCCTTCTAAATTTAAAAAATAGCTGCAAACTTATCGGGTATATTATTAAGTCAGCATTAATTATTCAGTGCCCCTGCAGCTACCCATTTTTTCACTTGTGTTAGCTGGCAATCTGATAATGGTGCCCCGCCCTGCGGCATCATTGTGTAACCACTGCCGGTCAGCCCGCCAATAAGTTTGCCATTTAAGGCAACTGTTTTTACCCCGTCGTAGGTATCCAGTATATATCCGCCACCTGTGGAGGCTGCTGATGAGCTGTTATGACAGCCGGCACAATAGTTATCAAACATCGGCTTTATGGCGCCACTATAGGTAAAGTTAGTTGTATCGCAGGTGCTGCTGCAGTTAGTGCCATTCACAGCGCCTGAGTATATCCATTCCTTTATCAGGCCAAGCTGCGCGGCTGAAAGCGGCGGGCTATCCCTGGGCATCAGGTCTTCACCAGAGCCTGTCATAGATGTGTATATTTTACTTGCTTCAGGGTTTCCGGGCACTATACCCCTTCTTACTATATTATCATAACTGTTCAACACATAGTCGCTTTCCCCGCTACCGTCATGACAACCACTTTTCGCACAATTAGAAATAAAGATCGGCAATATATCCCTTTCAAAACAAATGGAGGAGTCACCTGTCCTCATAGATACCGGCAGCACATAAGGTTGGTGTTTGCAGGCTGTAAGCACAATAGCCGCAGATACTATAAAAGCGATTGTTGTCAATACTACGTACCTCATTTCTTTCTTCTCTTTTATTTTATAATACAATCGGTGAGCAATACGCTCGTAATATCGTTACCGGAACAAAAGCCTGCTATGGTTACCATTTTGCCTTTTTGTAATTGTGCATTTTTATCCCGCATAGTGCATTGCACTACCAGCATGGGATCATTGGATTTCAAAAGTACCACCGTACCACCATCCTGGTTTTTACTTACATCAGCTACTTCTCCGCTCACTTCCAGGGCTTTATTCAGATATAAAGTATTTGCCTTTGCCTCGTCTGTGCTATAGGCATTGCATAGGACTACAGCCGTAACGGGAATACCTGTGGCATTCTCTACCTTCTTATGCGGTTTGTTCCACATATAGAGCCCTACAGCTAATCCTGCCAAAATGCAGACGAGTATTATGATAAGCACTTTTTTCATTACCTCAAAAATAGGCATGAAATACGGATAGGAGCGCCGTAACCGGACGAAACGGGAAAAACAGGAGACGAAAAATGAATTATTAACAGTCGTTTAAGAGTGGATTTTCATCCAATATAATTTATAACTCTCCCGCAAGCCAATGCTTAAACTCAGCCGAGCGCTCAGAGCTTACCACCGGTTGTTCTTTCACGGTAGGCTTCAGGGTTACTATTACCCTTGCTTTGCTGTATGTTTTCATATCGTCTATAGCCTTCAGCGCTATAAGATATTGCCTGTTGATACGAAAGAAATCATGAGGATTCAGCATTTGCTCCAGGGTATCGAGGTTATTGTCCATAGGCAGTGTTCTTCCCTCTGTGGTGCGGGCAAAAGTCGCCTTATTCTCACTGAAGAAATAAGCTACTTCTTCTACCTGTAATGTTTTTATATGCTCGCCAAAGCGAACCACAAAACGTTTCTTGTATTCTTTTCCGGCAGTTGCTATAACAGGCTGCGGAGCAGTTAGTACCTTATCCTGCTGCTTTAGAAATGCTTTTATAGTAGTTAATTTCTGCAATGCATTTTGCAATTCTTCTTTCTTTACCGGCTTCAGCAGGTAATCTATCCCGGTGGTTTTAAAGGCATCCATGGCGTACTGGTCATATGCCGTAGTATATATGATGGGGCAGGAAACATCCACCACTTTCAGCAGGTCGAAGCAGGAGCCATCGGCAAGATGGATATCAAGAAAAACCACGTCCGGTAAAGGATTGCTGCCAAACCAGGCTACTGATTGCTTTACACTGTCGAGGTGCGCTATAATCTCAGCATTAGGTATGGATTCCTTTATAAGCTTGGTAATCCTGTTATACGCAGGTTTTTCGTCTTCTATTATAACCACTCTCATAATAAAGGCAATTTTACAATAAATTCATTGTTATATATACCATAGGTCACTTCTTTCTTTGTAAGCAGCATGTATCGCTTGCTTATGTTCAGTAAGCCCAGGCCTGCACTTTTTTCTTTACTAATCTTTGGCTGCAGTATATTTCTTATCACTATCTCTTCGTTGTTGGCAGCTATATGAATAGTGAGTGGCAGCGAGGCGCTCACTATGTTGTGCTTAATGGCATTTTCTGCAACTATCTGTAATGCCAGGGGGACGATCATTTTATTTTCAAGCAGCTCATTAGTTATATTCAGCTCCAGGCGCAATGCATCGCCAAAGCGGCTCTGCTGAATGTACATATAGTTGGACAAGATGGCGATCTCCTCGGATAACGAAATAAGGTCCTTGTCCTTATTAGCTATCATGTGGCGGTACAGATCGGAAAGTTGCGTGGTATAGTTGGCTGCTGATGCAGGGTCATCTTCTATCAGATTTGCCAGTGTATTAAGACTGTTGAAAAGAAAATGCGGATTTACCTGGCTCTTCAGATGCTCGTATTCAAAAATATGCTTCTCTTTTTGCAGATCAGCCACTGCACGCAATCTTCTATCTCTCAATTTCAGGATGCCATACCCGGCCAACAGGCAAATAAAAATGGCAAGCACAACAAACCAGCGTTGCCGCCAAACAGGGGTTGCTATAACAAAGCTATAGGTAGCTTCGCTTGCATTGTGAAAGATATTATTTAACGAGGCCTGAACATGAAATTCATATTTGCCTGCCGGCAATTTGGGGAAGGTAACTGATTCATCATCGGTGTATATCCAGGTATCGCTATAGCCCCGCAGCAGGTAACGATAATGTAATGACTCGGGGTTAGCGTAGTTAATACCATCAAAAGCTATTCTTATATTATTTTCATCATAGTCAAAGTTGTGGTCTGATAAAAGCACCGGGTTCAAAAAGGTGCTGATACCTGTGATCCTTATGTTTGGCTTAATATCATATACCCGTTCCTGGTTTTTGAATATAATAAACCCATCTTCAAAAGGAATGTACACATTGCCTGAAATGTCTTTTGCATAGCAATTCAATACTTTCGACATGCTATCAATGTCTGTGTACATGCGCCTGTTGAAATGGCGAAATTGGCTGCTGTGCGGGCACCATTCATCTACCCCTTTCTGGTTCACTATCAGCACTTGCCCTGTAGCATTGGTGGCTACTGATGAGATGTTTATATCCTGTAGTCCATTTTGTCTTTTTATGTTTTTCCACTTTTTGCCATCAAAACAAAAAAGCCCTTTCTCCAATGTGCCGGCCCATATATTACCACTTACATCTTCTGTCACGGTATAAACCACTTTGCTGTTTATGCCATCCGTAGAATCCCATTTATGATAATTGCCATCATACATGCACACACCCCCACCATCCGTAGCCATCCATAGCCGTCCTTTGCAGTCGGGGTATAGCTGATAAATATAGTCGCTGCCTAAACCACCTTGTTTATTATGATGCTTTATTAACTCCAATTCACCTCCTTCATGGTTAGTAAATTTTGTTTCGGCCACACCATTCAGGCTGGCTATCCATAAATGGCCCTGCACTTCTGCCACATCAAGTATATTGCTACCATCAGGCCCATCCACATTTGCTATATGCAGCACTTTATTCCCATTCAGGAAGTACAGGCCATTGCCGAAGGTGCCGGCCCATACACCATAGCCTGTATCTGCAAACAAGGTAGTAATGGCGGTAGGGGCAGTAAAAATGAGCTTTGGCACAGCAGTAGAATCTTTTAGCGAAAGACTGTACAAATCATCATTTTCTGCAAACCACAAAGTATTATTATTGTCGCAAAGCATAGCAGTAAGCTTATCCAGCCCATAGGGAGCGCCCAGTTTTATATTAGCTGCATATTCTACTGTTACCATAGTAAGGCCCTGGCCGCTGGCACACCATATATTGCCTGTTCTGTCCAGCAATATCTTTTTTATGCTTCTGCATGGCCGGTAGTGCTCTGCTACCAGCAGCGAGTCATTTTTCAATATCACTTTCAACAAATACCCATCATCTGTAGCTATCCAGGCAGTTTTATCAGACAGGGGCAGTATGTCATTTACCTGTCCCCAGTTCCATGGCTCACTTTTATAAATAAGCACCTGGTCTTTACCATTTATCAGCATTTTCACAATGCCACCTTGCTCCGTACCAACCCAAAAGCTATTTTCCTTTCTATCCGCCTTTATTACACGCACTATGTTATCTGGCAAGCCGGACAACTGATCTGCGATAATTGATTTTACGTGCACTGTGTTATTATCTTCCCGTATAATATTTACACCTTTATCAGTACCTGCAAGAATCTTATGTTTTGTAAAAGCAAGGCAATAGGTAAAATTGTCTGACAAGCCATTATTGCTATTCAGCAGTACTGCCACATTATTCAGTACAGCATACACGCCCTCCTCCGAGCAAAGCCAAAGCACATCACCACTTTTGTAGATGGCGCGAAGGGTGCTGCCAGGCCGACTGCC
>JAFDXS010000226.1 GCA_018267795.1 Bacteroidota bacterium
CATTGAAACATCCAGACTTACATATCCTTTGGATGTAAACTTGAGTGCATTCGAAAGCAGGTTTTTCAGTATCTGTTCCAGCCTCATTTTGTCTGTTTCCAGCACGGGTGCCACATCGTCTGCAACGCTCAATTTCAACTCCAGGTTTTTTTCATTGGCTATAGGGTCAAACAGCACTTTCATGTCATTGACTATTTCAGCCACAGTTACTGAATTAAATTCTAATGACAT
Organism: Bacteroidota bacterium; assembly: GCA_018267795.1. Taxonomy (GTDB): domain Bacteria; phylum Bacteroidota; class Bacteroidia; order Chitinophagales; family Chitinophagaceae; genus SZAS-30. Next base: position 232 of record JAFDXS010000226.1, read on the forward strand.
TTTGCCTGCCTCTATCTTAGACAGGTCCAATATTTCATCTATCAGCGATAGGAGGCCATTGCCAGAACTCTGAATAACACGTGCATATTCTATTTGCTCATTAGAAAGATTTTTCTCATTGTTCTCTGCTATTAGGCGAGATAGTAATAAGATCGAATTAAGCGGTGTCCTTAATTCATGAGACATATTGGCAAGAAACTCTGATTTGTATTTTGTACTTATCGCCAGTTCCTCTGCTTTCTTTTGTATCTCGTAGTTACGCTCTATTATCAGTTGATTTTTCTCTTCCAGCGATCTTGAGTTTTCTTCCAGTTCCTGGTTTGTTTGCAGTAATTCTTCCTGCTGCACTTTCAGCTCTTCTTCTGAGGCCTGCAGTTTTTGTGCCTGGGCCTCAAGCTCTGTATTCAGGTTTTCTAACTCACTGTGCTGTGCCTGCAGTTCTTCAGCCTGCGCCTGCGTTTCTTCCAGCAACCCTTGTATTCGTTTTAAGTTCAGCATCGCATTTACGCCTATTGATATGGCTTCTTTATTATTTTCCAGCAATTCAAGCTCTAGCTGAGATGGCGTCTTTAGAAAAGCCAGTTCTATGGCTCCAATTATTTCACTACCGTATATCAGTGGCAGGATAACCACATTAGCCGGTTTTGTTCTGCCAATGGATGAAGAAACATTAAGGTAATTATCAGGCAAGTTATTTAGCGTTACAATTTTCTTGTCTTTCACTGCCTGGCCTACTAGCCCCTCGCCAATTTTTATATATTCAGCCACACCTGTAGCGGCGTAAGAACCTGCTAATTTTAAATTAAGGTAGTCGTCAGCTATATATAATGTAGCTACAGGTGCATTAAGGTAGGCAACCAGTGTTTCAAGAATTGAATCAGCTATTTCATCTACTCTTCTTTTTCCTCTGATAGCGTCACCTATTTTTACTGTGCCTTCCTGCAGCCATGTTTTCTTTGCCAGTGTATTAAAGCTATTTTCCAGCACTACCACCATTTCATTCAATGCTGTTGAGATCCTGCCCAGCTCATCTTCTTTATCGTCCTCGCTTCTTATGGCATAGTTGCCTTCCGCTATCTGCCGGGTTACCTGCTCCATAACAGAGATCCTTTTATTGGTCTCAATATATTTTTCTGCGGCAGCCCGTTGCTCTTTAAGGCGCTCGTCCATGTCACGCTTTACGCGTGAATATGAGATGATAGTAATAACAACTGAGATGATCGCAGCAAAAAGCAACAATATGGGCGTATAAGTAACATATTTTATTTGGTCAGAAGTCCGTATTTCTAATAGTCGCTTTTCCTCCGCTTGTATATCTGCCACTACTATTCTTAAGCTATCCATTAGCTGCTTACCTATCATCATCTCTGCGCTATTCACAGAATCTGACACATATATTCTCGAGTTATACAGATCAATAACCTTTTGCAAATGCCTGAAACGATCATCAATCAGCACCTTTGCCTGGCCCAGATTTGTTTGTTGTACCGGATTATCCTTAGTCATCTGCTTAACTGTGCTATAAGCACTTAGCGCCTTGTCATCTGCATTATTATATGGCTGCAGAAATACCGGATTTCTGGTTACTAAAAACCCACGTTGCCCTGTTTCTCCATCCTTTGCATAGGACATCATATTTTCAGAGAGAATAATAACGGAGTCTGTATGAGCTATAAGACGGGAATTTTCTATTAGCCTTTGCATACTGATAAAAGACGCAAACGAACTTATAAGCAATATAAAAAGTGAAATACCAAAAACCAGTTGCAGTCTTCGTATAATTGACCTGTTAACGGAATTTTCCATTAGTATTATTGTAGTTTTCTGTTGTTTACTTTTACTTAATTATGTATGAGATGCCAGCGCATGTTGACGCACAGGCAATACTATTATAAAGCAAGCACCTTCATTTTCGCGGCTTCTCGCGGTAATAATTCCATTATGCTTATCTACTATTTTTTTAGCAATGGCCAGGCCTATACCTGTGCCTTCGTATTTATCTTTTGAGTTAAGTCTTTGGAAGATGGTAAATATTTTATCCAGGTATTTTTCGCTAAAGCCGATGCCATTATCCTGGATTGTGATTTTGCAAAACTGCCCGGTATCAGATGATACACTATCTATACTTTTTTCTGCCACGAGATCTGCGCTAATGCTTACTACAGGCTTCACATCTTTTATTGAGAACTTCAGCGCATTGCTTATCAGGTTTTGGAATAGCTGTCTTATTTGTCCCGGTATTACCTCAAGCTCAGGTACCTTACCAACATTTATTGTTGCACCTTTTTCTATTATAGTCAGCTCGAGATCCTTTAATATATCTCTTATAGCCTCGTTAATATTAGTTTGCTTAAATAAGCTGGACACAGACAAACGTGAGTAATTTAGCAAATCACCTATAAGGTCATCCATCCTGGCAGAAGCGTGTATCACTCTATCGAGATAGGAAGAAACGTTGGCTGTATCGTTTAGATATTTTTCTTTTATTATTGAGCTGAATACCTGTATTTTTCTTAGTGGCTCCTTTAGATCATGAGAAGCCACTGATGCAAATTGCTGCAGGTCATTATTACTTGCTTCCAGCTCCCTGTTTATGTCCTGCAGCTCTTTTGTTCTTTCTATTACTTTTCGTTCTAATTGCTGGCTTGCGGTTTTTTGCTCGTGAATATCGGTAAGGGTACAAACCCATTTTACTATCTCATCATCTTCATTTTTCACCGGTACAGCACGCAGCAAATGATACCTGCAATTGTTGGTACTTATATCTCTTATACATACTTCGCAGGTAAATTGTTTTTTTTCACTTATTAGCTCTTTCCATAGTTCTTCCAGAGAAGCATCGTCAATAGTTTTCGGAAATGTCTTTACATCCTTCGAATACTTAAACCAATGTTCATTTACAAATTCTATTTCACCATTGTTTTTTGCGCTAAAGGCTATTTGGGGTATAGATTCGAGCATAGAATGAAGTTCATTTACCTTTTCATTCAACTCATTCTGCGCCTGCTTGCGAATTGCATTTTCTTTTTGCAGTTCGTTGTGCATCATACTCAGTTCCCTTGTCTGCTCAAAGAGGCGGTGGAAAGTTTTCACCTTCAGCAACAGTATATCGGGGTCTACAGGTTTTGTTACGTAATCTATACCGCCCGAGTTATAACCTTTGGTAATAAAACTTTTTTCCCTGCTTGCAGCCGAAAGGAATATAATAGGAATATCTTTTGCCTTGCTATAGCCTGAAATAGCCTCTGCCACCTCAAATCCATCCATGCCGGGCATCTGCACATCCAATATAATAAGGGAATATGGATGCTGTAATATTTTCTTTAAAGCTTCTTCACCTGAGCTTGCAGTATCTACTTCAAATTTATTTATCTCCAAAAGGGTTTTTAAAGAAAATATATTTTCAGGCTTATCGTCAACTATAAGAATCATTCTTTAATATATAGCACACCACACCAGTGGTTTATTTAGTACAAAAAGAAATAACCTTTAACAACAAAAGAATCGTGCCATCCTGTATAAAAGCATGTTTTCACTGTGAAAAACGCTATACTTATATTTTTTCACATTTAAATAATTCAAATCAAATCGCACAAACCCCATTATGGGGAATAGAATTACAAATCCATATTGTTTTATTCAGCCATATAACGTAATATTACGTTAAACATTTTCTTTATGAAAAAGGCAGTTTTTATTCTATTATTCCTCTGTGTAGCAAAGAGCACTGCTTATTGTAAAGATTACCTGACGTATCATGCTTATATAAATGCAGCGGAAAGGCATTTAGTAAATAAAGAATTTGATTCCTGTTTTTATTACTATGATAAAGCGTTCAACGAATTTGATTTTGTATTTGTAAAGGACCCGCTCATAGCAGCTGAAGCAGCGCTAAAGGCTAATGATGGGAACCGAATAGTAAATTACCTGATAAAAGGTGCCCAGAATGGTTTACGAACCGATTGTCTTAATATAGACGTATTTGATGCACTAAAAAGCTTACCAGTCTATGCAACTGTACATAATGATATGGACACTGCTTACGAATCATATACCCAAAAGCATAGGGCCAATGAGGCCCTGGCTGCCGATTGGTTGCAGCGTTATGACCTGTTACTTGATGCACAGCAAATAGGGACCTCTTCTGAATTAGAAACCAGGATTACTGATGACGTAAAATATGTAAAGGATATTTTGAAGAAAAGTGGCTTTCCGGCAGAGAAAATGCTGGGGATTATGAATTGTGAGGATATGGCAAATTATTCAGCTATTGCAGTACTTCTTACATACGACTGCTGGATGGCAGAGAACCATGAGGCTCTATGGGAAGCTGTAAAACGGGGAGAACTATTACCTAAAGAATTTGCTGCAATGTGTGAGGCTGAACTGAATAATGAAAAAACAAAAAACTTTCATAGAGTATATAATGCAGCATGCTACATAAAACTAAAACCCTGGGGGATGAATTTTGGCATATATAGTTATATACCCGAAAGCAGATATGCTGAAGTAAACGCTCTGAGAGCACAATATGCGATCTGCGACATAGAAACAGATCTGAAAAAGAAGCAGCTGGAAAGAACAGGTGAATATAAATTCAACTTTGGCAAATGGCGGCCTCCTATAGATTATCATTAGGCATAGACACTATGCCCAATGATAACTAATAAGATGATCTTTATTTTTTATTAGAC
>JAFDXS010000227.1 GCA_018267795.1 Bacteroidota bacterium
GTAGGGAATGTCCATTTCAATGTACCTGAAGCTGCTTTTATCGAGTACATATTACCATTGGTATTGCCGATATAAATATACGGATCGCTAACAGCGGGAGATGAAGTAAAAGTACCTGTGCCTGTAACTGCATATTTCCAGGTGAGCTTACCTGTAGTTTTATCCAGGGCATAAACGGTGTTATCATCGCTACCGAAGACTACGTTAGTTTCGTAGAAGGCTGCAGAAGAATTAATAGCGCCTGAGGTATTATAATGCCACCTAATAGTATCAGCAGCATCGTCAATGGCATAGAAAGTTTTATCGCCCGCACCTATGTAAATCAACCCATTGTCTGCTATAGGCGTGGCAGTAATATTGCCACCAACATAAAATTGCTTTACCTGCTTGCCTGTATTAGGATCCAGCTTATATACGTTACCTGTTGCAGTAAAGATGTACAAGTGTTTATTATAAAGTAATGGAGAAGACACAACAGCTGCATGTACATTATATTCCCAGCGCTTGCTGCCATTTTGCAGATCTAATGAATATACTATCTGATTATCGCTCCCCACAAAGATAGCCGGGGCCGGAGTTGGCGGCAGCGGATCGTCATTGCTGTATTTGTGACCACAGGCCCCCAGTAATAAAGAACTGATTGCCAGAAGCAAACATGTACTAGTCCAACGTTGCAACATCTTTAATTAATTAAGTGTACTAAATTGCAAGATAATATTTTTTAACACTTTTATTACACTAATTAATAAAATAAAAATCCGGCTATGTAGCATAGCCGGATTTTTAATATCTGAAATATTAGTGGATTAAGCCATTACTTTTTCCTGCTTTTTCTCTTTCTGGCGCTTTATCTGGTTTACCATAGAGTCAAAAGCAAGGTTGAAGGACTCTTCGAAGGTTTTTGTTTCATGCTTTACAAAGTAAGAGTTTCCCGGTACATACACCTTTATTTCCACTCGCTTATCTTTAATCTGATGCACCACATTATCCAGTCTTAAATAGACTTCCACACCGATGATCTTATCATGAAAGGTTTGCAACTTTTGAAGCTTGCCTTTAATGTGATCTACCAACTTGCTGTCTGCATCAAAGTGCACTGTCTGAATTTGCACGTTCATAATTTAACTGTTTTAAGTTAAGAAATAAATATTTACCCTCGCGGATGGTTCAGCTTATGAATCTCTTTGAGTTTTTCTATGTTGTTGTGCGTATATACCTGTGTGGATGCAAGACTACTATGGCCCAAAAGGTCTTTTATAGCTTGTATGTTAGCTCCATTGCTGAGCAAATGCGTAGCAAAGGTGTGGCGCAGCACATGCGGGCTTCTCTTCGGCATAGTGGTAACGCTGCTAAGATATTTTTTCACCACACGGTATATATAACCTGCATATAATGGCTCCCCGGTTTCCAGTATCAGCAGGTGAGTATCATCATATTTTTCAATTTTTTTCTTTTCAGCAATGTATTCTTTGAGCGTTTCCAGCAACATGGGGCTTACGGGTACCAGGCGTTCTTTGTTACCCTTACCCAGTATGCGCAACTGGCGCAGGCTCCACTCTATATCCTGTTCTTTTAGTTGCAGTAATTCGTTGCGGCGCATGCCTGTCTGGTATAGTAATTCGCAGATAAGACGTTCGGTAAAGCCCTTAAAGCCCTCTTCAAATTGCAGTTCTTCCAGGAAATGCTCTGTTTCATTTTCCTTCATATAAGAAGGCAGGCGCTCAGGCAGGCGTAAAGCATGTAATTGCTTTACGGGATTCTTCTCTACCACCCCATGGCGCAGCAAATATTTATAAAATGAATTGAGGCTGGAAAGCTTGCGGTTAATGGTCCTTGCCATCTGGCCATCATCCTTTAGAGATGCGAGCCAACTGCGTATGTGAAAATGCGCAAGGTCTTTTGGCTCCCTGATATCGAATTCGCCGACCATGAAAGTAAGGAACTGATCGAGGTCTTTGCGATATGCTGTTAATGTGTGTTGAGAATAGCGTTTCTCAAACCTGAGATATTGAAGAAAATCCGTTTGCCATTGCTCAACCATAATAATAAAGCCTGCTACTGTAAATATAGTGAATTACAGTAGCAGGCGCAATGTATTTAACAAATACTTCGTTAAAGTATATTAATCTTCCAGTTTTCCTGAAGCAAGCTGTTGTTTGTACACGGCTTTAAGAACTTCGCCACGACGTCTAACAGATTTTTTTGTATATGACTGGCGATCACGCAGCTGATTGAGGATACGTGCCTTTTCGTACTTCTTTTTGTACTTTTTCAGCGCTTTGTCAATGTTTTCGCAGTCTTTAGAATCAATTATCAACATAATATATACCCCCTTTTGGTCATTGAGGACTGCAAAATTAAACCTTTTTCTTATTTCTGCAAAACAATTTTATGGGGTAAAATAAGCCTAATCAGCGGTGTATTTGTAAAAACAGATAATATACAGCCAGCCCAAAGCGTTTATTAAAGGTTTTATGGATAAATTGCCGCTGATATAGTATGAAAAGGATCTTCACTTTTTTATTGCTGGTGCCTGTTGTTCTGTTCCTGGTGGTTTCCTGCCAGAAGTGGAAGGACTCCAAGCCCTTTACAGACCCGAGGCTAACCAATCCATATTGTAATGACCCCAACGCGGTGAACTATAACTGGGGCTTCCCCGGCAGGCCGGATGACAGCATATGCTTCTACCCTACTGATGTGTATGTGGGCAAGTACCTATTCGTAGATTCTGTATTACGTTCTGATAACAGCTTCTTTTACTCGGACAGCTTATATGTTAACTTCTATGCCCTTTCTCAAACCCAAATGGCAGCCATTGGGTTTTGCAAGGGAGGGGACTCTTTAAAGCTAACCGTGAACCGGAGCATGGATGCCTATATAGATACTACCATAGCTCTTGGCCAGCAGTTTTGCAGGACAGCTGATACAGTAAGCGGCTTTATACAGAAAGCGCTTGCTGATACTACCAATAAGACCTTTACGGTAAACTTTACCGTAGTAAGCGATACTACCATTAATTTCCATACGGGAACACTAATAAAGCAATAATTTTGCGCCCATGTTTACCGGAATCATTGAGGCAAAGGGCCTTGTAAAAGACGTGCAGCATAATGGCTCGAACGTAGAGCTATGGATAGAGAGCAGCATTACCCATGAGCTAAAAATAGACCAGTCTGTAGCGCATAGCGGCGTGTGCCTTACAGTAGTAGAGATAAAGGGCGACATGTACCGGGTGACTGTCGTAGAAGAAACGCTCAACAAAACAAACCTTGGCAGCTGGAAACCCGGCGACACAGTGAACCTGGAACGCTCGCTAAAGGTGGGCAGCCGGCTGGACGGACATTTCGTGCAGGGACATGTAGATGCCACTGCTGTATGCATAGAGAAGCAAACGCTGGAAGGCAGCTGGCTATTCAGGTTTCAGTTCCCGGCTGAGTATGCTGCCCTTGTGATAGAGAAAGGCTCAATATGCATAAACGGGGTAAGCCTTACGGTATTCAACGTAGGTAATGATGAATGCACCGTTACCATTATCCCTTATACCTATGAGCATACTAACTTTAACGCGATAGAAAAGGGCAGCAGGGTGAACATAGAATTCGATGTGCTGGGGAAATACCTGCTGCGGCAGAAAGAGCTGGCTGTATAGCTACTTCTCTTTTACGAATTTCTTAATTGCGTCCTGCAGCTTTCGTTTTTTGAGTATTTGCTTTTTCATCTCTTCGCTACAGAAATCGAACAGGCGTTGCTGCTCTGTGGACTGTATGGCCGGCGAGGTGGAGAAGGCAATGAGATGATCGAGTATGATGCGCTCATCATTGTAGTTGCCAATAGTGTCTGCCAGTGTATCCAATTCCTTTATTGATAGTTTGGTGATAGCTTCAAAGCCTTTCTTCCATTCCTTTTCAGCTAGCTTAATATTATAGAGCATATCCTTTACCTGCTTGCGGTGGGCATGGATCTGCTCGTTGTTGGGTTCGCCTTCATCTATCTCTTTCAGTTCTTTTATCTTTTTATCAATGAACTCTACCATGAGCTTAGGATCAGCATTTGAGATATCCAGATCAGCCAGTTTTTCTTTCAGCTTGTCGAGCGTCTTTTTGCTGTAGTGTTTTTCCCAGAGTTGCTTTTGCTTGTTTGTATGATCCTCCATGTAGGTGAAATAGGAAGGCAGGTTTGCATTGAGTTTTTTCAGTCTTTTCTGTTCGAGTTGCATCTCCCTTATTTCGCCGCATATATCATATAACTTCTTAAACTTCTTTGGGAGTTTAAATTCTTTTTTCCTGTCGATGCTTAGCAGGCGGAGAAAGGAACGAAGACGCTTTACCTCTACACGGAACTGGTGGATATCTTCTTCAGCAAACTTAGGGGCTACTGCTTCCGATAGCTTTTTTAGCTTTTCGGCTTTGTCGCTTAATATTTTTTCTACAGTGCCCTTTTTCATCTTATATGCAATTTACGAAATCCGGCCTGCTGGCTTTATGCTTGTCAATAATTTAATATCGGTGATCAATCAGGGTAGCAGATCAGCAAATGTCTCATTGCGTGAAGAAAAAGAGATTTGGGAGGTTTTATTGTGATGGATGGGCTGCGAGGGTTGGGATTGCTGTATTATGCAATTTTTTATAAATGTTACATTATGTCTCAAAATGTCCCAAAATGTCTCATTTTTTGGACATGGGAGATTTTGCCTCGCCCTGATTTTGATCTACACGGTTATTGGATAATCCTGATTTGGGTTTACAGTATTTCAAAGAACTTTTATGCAATTGTGCGTTGATTAGGCCAATAGCATATTCTCAGGAGATTCCTCACTTGCGTTCGGAATGACAGTCCTGATTGGGCAAGGTACGAAGCCGGAGGTGCTGTTTCCAAATTAAGATATTCACATTTCTGTGAGCGTTATTAGC
>JAFDXS010000228.1 GCA_018267795.1 Bacteroidota bacterium
GGACCGCTTTCTTCCCTTTTAGGTAGCTTTATGAGGAAGGTTTTCATTTGTACCTTTGGCTTTTCATCCTCAGTAAGCACATCCGATATCTCGAGATCTTCAGGCAAAGGCAATATGGGTATTTGATAATTCATGAGGTTTTCAATCTTAGCCTGATATTCCTTTTCTTTTTCTGTTATAAAAGTTATGGCTATACCTTTCTTATCTGCCCTGCCCGTTCGCCCAATGCGGTGTATGTAATTCTCCGGTACTTCCGGCGTATCAAAATTGATGACATGGCTCACTTCTGCTACATCCAGGCCACGTGCTATGATATCAGTAGCTATGAGGAAGTGAAAAGTCCTATCCTGAAATTGCCTGACAGTATTGAAACGGTTGTTCTGTTCTTTATTAGAATGGATAACACCCACCTTCCCGGGAAAGCGTTCAGCAAGACGTTCATATAACTCATCTGCGAGTTGCTTGGTGGCAACAAAAATGAGCACCTTTGTCATTTCCTTATCGTCACTAAGGAGGGCTTCAAGCAGATTCACCTTAGTATAGAAGTTAGGCACGTAGTATGCCACCTGGTTTATGTTATCAAGCGGTGTGCCTGTTGGCGCAGCTTCAATGCGTACCGGATTATTAAAATATTCATCCATCAGCGTTTCTACCTCTTCTGTAAGCGTGGCTGAGAATAAAAGGTTTTGTCGTTTAGGAGGCAATAAGTCGAGTATATTATTTATCTGCGTACGAAAGCCTAAGTTCAGCATTTCATCCATCTCATCTATAATCAGTTTCTTAATTGCTTTTACTCTTAGCGATCCGCTATATATTAAATCCAGCAGACGGCCAGGTGTTGCTACTACTACATCGCAACCGTTTTCTATGGCAGCTGCCTGGGGCTTCATATTCACACCACCATATACGCCTACTACTTCCAGCGTAAGGTAGGCACTTAATTGCTTAACAGCTTCTACTACCTGTGCAACTAATTCCCTGGTGGGTACAATGATAAGCATCTGCGGAAACCTGTCTTTTGAATATTTCCATTGCCTGAGGCAGGGAAGCAAGTAAGCAAAGGTCTTTCCTGTACCTGTCTGCGCTATACCACATACATCCCTGCCAGACATTATAACGGAAAAAGCTCTTTCCTGTATAGTAGTTGGCTGCACATAACCTAATTCAGTAAGGGCATTCTGTAAAGGAGCATTTAAATTCAGCTCGTTAAATGTCATAAGCACAATTAATATAAGAACGAAGATAACCCTAACTTTTGACGCAACTATAATTAAAAAATAAGATAGCAACATAAAGCGATGCGTACGGGTTTAACTACAAATTATACAACCGATAAAAACATCGTTTTTAGACGCACATGTATTGCAAAAGAGTTGTTAAGCGAGCCTCAATAATTTGCCAAAGCAATACGATATACGTCATTTGTAATAATAAAAGCAATGCCTATGAAACGAGTGCTTTGGTTACGAAGCGTGGTTCTGGCAGCGCTATTGATGTGCTCACCTATGCTGGCTGTAAAAAGCCATGCCGGTATCCTTGACGACCTTTTCGGTTGGCTAGGTGGCGGTGGCAGCGGTGGTGGCAGTTGCCCTCCTGCAACAGCTCCTATTGACGGAGGCCTGAGCTTACTGGTAGTTGCAGGTGTAGGCTACGGCATCAAGAAGATGGCTGCCGGAAAAAAGGACATTACAGACGCAAAGGATAAGTAATTATCCGCTCTGAATTCCTTAAATATGCCCTCTGCGGAGGGCATATTTCTTTGCAAACTACTGTGCTGTATACTAATAATAGAAAGACTTACTATAAATTAATGAGGCAGGAAGATAATTCCGTAATGAAATCGTCAGTGCTATAAGATTCTAAGTTATGCTTTGCATAAGCTCCTTTTCTAATTGTTCCTTCTTTGTCGGCAGCGGCAGATAATATTTGCTTCTTGATATCAGCCGCATCGCATATGGGTATTATCCAGCAGCCGCTGTTGTTTCTGTGCAGCAACTCGTATGCGCCACAATTCTCTGTAATAATGACAGGTATAGCATAGTGCGCAGCCTCAAACGCTGTAACGGGATAACCATCTACCAGACTGGGCACCACAAACAAGTCTTTATCTTTTAAGAATGAAGGAACATCTACTATATGGCCGAGGTACTGCACATTTTTTATTTTACCGAAATTCTTGTTAATGTACTCTTTCACCGGCTTGTCTATAGTACCCCCTATGTATAGCATCAAGTCTTCATTCCCTTCTTCCTTCATTATATCATTCCAGGCTTCCAAGAGGTATTGCAGCCCTTTCAGCATTACAGTATGGGCTACGTAGGCTACTTTAAATGTTTTGCCGGGTTGCTTATTTATAGCTACGGGTGAGAACTCAGGCTTTAGATATCCAATAAGCTTTATCACTTCTCCATGATAGGAAGAGTTGACAAATGAATGGTAAATATTGAGACTGGTGCAGATAACTCTATCTACATATTGAATAGAGTCATTGTAATGTTTTATTCTTTGCGGATAGGTGTATGCATCTTCTTCCGTCACATTCATTTTACGCTTTTCTTCAGATACTATATTGTACATATAGTTATCCTCCTGCGTACCGGGGATGTAAATAACCTGTATGCCTTTCTTTTTGGCCTTGCGGAATGTACGCTTTAAATGCGGCTGAGTGGCGACTAAATGCGTAAGCGAACTATCTATGCGAAATGCACAAAACCAATCGAACAATAGTTCCTGTATAAACCGGAGCTTGTGCTGCCTGATGTTGAGGAACTTATTAAACCTGTTAAGCGCAAACAAATAATATCTTGAAAAAAAAGAAACAGGCTCTGAGTGAAAAGGCGTGCTGTATTTACCTTTCGAGTGAACTATAAATTTATTTAGCATTCCATACTTATCCAATGCTGCAGACAACAGATAACCTAATCTTGCCATTCCCGCCCCGCTTTTTTCAGTTAAGGATTGGAAAGAAACGATCATGATGCTTTTCTTCTTTTGCTGCACGTTGATGAACGAGTATGAAATACTAAATAAAATTAATTAGAAATATGATTAAGTATTCTTGTATTTTTTATCGTCCGGGTTTAAGATAAAGCCATCATCCAATACCTTCTTCATTTGGGCAATACCATCCGGTACCTTCAGGGTAACTTTAAAGCCCAGTTTAGTATTTATTTTTTCAAACGACACTCGGTAATCTCTTGGGTCTTCATTCTTAGATACATAGCTGATCTTAGCATCAGGAATTAACTTCTTCACCTCATCTACGATCATTTTCTTTTGATAGTTTTCATTGGTATCGCCTACATTAAATACTTCAAAAGAGACAACATCAGCAGGTGCTTCCAAAACTGTACTTACAGAACGTGCCAAATCATATACATGGCAGTACGGACGCCAGAACTGCTCACCAAAAATAACCAGCTCTCTACCCAGTGCCAGCTCTTTAGTAAATTCATTCACAGTAAGGTCGAAACGTGGCCTTAGCGATAAGCCATAAACGGTAGAGAAACGTAAACACGTTGGTTTACAAGCATTATCCTTTGCCTGTGACATTAAAAATTGCTCCACACCTACTTTCGTTTCTGCATACAGAGAAACCGGCGATAGTTCTGATTCTTCATTTACATAGGCATCAGGATCAGACATTTTACCATAATTGCTGCAAGTAGAAGCGAATACAAATCTGCTCACTTTCATTTCATTTGCTATCCTGTACAGCAGCTTGCTGCCTTCCAGGTTAGTGTCTCTTGCCAGCTCAGGTTGCTGCGCACAAGCAGGGTCGCCAACTATTGCAGCCAGGTGCGCTACATAATCTACGCCTTCCAGTGCCTTTCTTACATCTGCCTCATTGCGCACATCACCCTTCACAAATTCGAATGAAGGAGAATTAAGCAAATCTATGATAGGCTCCCCTCCGAACATAAGGCAATCCAGCACCCTTACATTATAACCCTTTTCAAGTAATTGCCTGGTCAATACAGAGCCTATATATCCTGCTCCACCTGTTACTAAAACTTTCTTTGCCATGATATGGTTTCTAAAATATTAAGATGTTATTTATTACTTAGATAAAACTTCTTCAAACTCCCGAATAAAATTTTCTACCGGAAATCTTTCCTTTACCGTTTTCTTCGCTGCTATAGCAAAATGCTTTCTTAACTCAGGGTCGCACAGCTTAAGTATTGCCTCGCTTGCAGCATTATAGTCATGCAGCGGAACTAAAAAACCTGTTTCGCCATCGATGATAATTTCTTCAGGGCCACCGCAACGGGTAGCAATAAGCGCAGTACCATAAAAGGAAGCCTCAAGGCATACCATAGAAAACGATTCTGATTCGGAAAAATTCAATACTATATCCGCTTCTTTCATTCCTTCCTCCACAGTTTTTGCAAAGGCGGTAAATGTTACCACATCCTGCAAACCCAACTCTACTACCCTGTCTTCCAGTTGTTTTTTAAAAAACTTATTCTTCTCAAGACCCATATCGCCACCTGCAAATTTTATTCGCAGGTCAGGGTTATGCTTATAAGCAAGCGCAAAAGCTTCAAGCCCCGCATCCTGGCCCTTACCTCTTATATAGTTTCCCTGGTAAAGAATATTGATTGTATTACCTGTAGTATGGTATTCTTTGGGCGGCAATTTTTCCTCCAGCTTTACAGGATCGAATATGCGTATATTTTTAGGATGCGGAGGCAACTCACGCAATGCAACATCAGAAACAGTAACAACACTATCAGAATATTTCTGCGCCATATACGACCATATCTTCATTAGAGGTCGTGGCCTTGAAGAGGGAAGGAAACGCACGTAAGTTATCAGTTTTCCTTTATAGCCCAGCCTGCGCATCATTACACCCAGCATGTTATAAAAATCATTCATTTGCACCACATCCGCTTTCTCCGCCTT
>JAFDXS010000229.1 GCA_018267795.1 Bacteroidota bacterium
CTAATTGCGGTACCATACCGCATTTACTGTAGTACCATAGATTTCCAATTTGCCCGCAATAAAAACCCGTTGGAACTTTACACTAAAAAAGTTCTTTAAATCCATCCTAATAGAATCAATCCTATAAACCTATATGAAATTCGATCAACAAACCCAGGCCCGTGACCTCTATCTTCAGGGCGGCCTCACTCAGCAGCAAATAGCCGGGATATTAGATGTCAGCCGCAAAACCGTAGGCCTTTGGATGCAGCAAGGCCAGTGGCGGCAGCTGCGCATCGCGGCCCAGCAATCTCCCGCCATGCTTCTGCAGGATTTTTACAATCAACTTGCCGTCCTCAACGAAACCATTCATCAAAAAGGTGGCATCCCCACTATAGAAGAATCCATCGTCCAGCGTAGGCTCATTATGAATATTCAAAGCTTCAAACAGCAGCCCGTATCTAACTATATGCAACTATATACCGAGTTAATAAATGAAATAACGAAGCAGGATCCTGAGCTTGCCAGGCAGGTCATACCCATTGCCGATGCCGTAGTAAGACAAAAGACAAGCAAAAAACGTTTGTACATGGCACAGGACATGTTCCTAACGGACGAAATAGAAGAAGAACAAGAGACAGACAACGATAACTTACAGCACACTGAATCCGCCCAATGCGAAGAAAATGTAACCTTTTGTAACATTTCTGAAAATCCAAATACGGGAGCTGACAGCGACATACAGCCCAATGAACCCGAAGAAAAGGAACAAAAAAACAATCCGGAAGAATGTAACAAACCGCAGGTCTTCATGCTCCCCAATGGCATCATCTGGCTCGGTGATGGCTCCGTTTACGATCCCGTCATTGGAAAGAAAAGAGAAGTAACACAATATGAGCTTACACAATTCAAAAACCTCAACCCACCCCCCAACAATCTAAACATATGGTAGGATAAAACCAATCACAAAACATTCCCCTCTTGAGAGGGGTCAGGGGTGTGTCTACTCGCTATAAGCTATACTCAACACCATTTAAAACAATATTGTAAATTGCATTATCAATGGATAATCAATTAAAGGTATCTGCCGTAATATGCTCCTACAACAGGGCGCGTTTTGTGGTAGATGCTGTGGATAGCATCTTCAAACAGGATTTTGATAAAAGCCGCTACGAGGTGATAGTGGTGGATAATAACAGCACAGACAATGTGCTGGAGCTGCTTGCGGAGTATAAAGCAAAGCACCCCGACTATAACTTTCGCTACTATGTAGAGCACAACCAGGGCGTGGCATTTGCCCGCAGCCGCGGCGCACATGAGGCAAAGGGCGAGATAGTGATGTACCTGGATGATGACAGCCTGGCCCAGCCCAACTGGATGAAATACACCGTTGACTTCTTTGATCAGAACCCTGATGTCTACTCCACAGGTGGCAAGATAACCCCCTACTTCCTTACCGGCATCCCTGATTGGTACTCCAAATACTTCTTTGGCCTGGTAGGCAATTTCAACCTTGGCAGCCATGACAAGCGCCTCACCGGCAACCGCTATCCATGCGGCGCTAATATGGCCTTTCGCAAAAAAGTATTTGAAGAGATAGGCTACTTCAATACAGACCTCGGCAGAAAGGGCGCGGGTCTCCTCGCCACTGAAGAAAAAGACATATACATACGCATACTGAACCACGGCAAAAAGGTTTACTACCTGCCGGAAGTAGAAGTGCTGCACGCGGTAGAGAGCAACAAATTTGACAAGAGCTACGTGTACCGCCACAGCATGGGCATAGGCGGCGGTGAGCGCCTGCGCCTGAAGGGCCAGAATATTGCACTGCTGAAAAAATTTATAGAGTACGTAGCGAAATGGGGCTATGCCATAGTGTATGGCTTAGGCTTCCTGCTGCGGGGGCAGTGGTCTAAATTCTATATGCTGGAACGCTTCCGCTGGTGGGTAATAATGGGCTTCCTGAACCCTAAAAAGGCAGGCTAACACTAAGGTGTAGCAGTACTGCTCATAAACACATACTGGATGATGTTGGCGCCCATCTGCAAGGCAGCTTGGTGTTTCTCAGGTGGGTCGCGGTGCACCTCGAAATCTTCCCAGCCATCGCCTAAGTCGGTCTCATAGCTATAGAAGCATACAAGGCGGCCTTTGTAAATGAGACCATAACCTTTAGGCGGCTTGTTATCATGCTCATGTATCTTGGGCAGACCGTTAGCAAAGCTGAAATGCTGGTGATAGATAGGATGCGAGAAAGGTAACTCTACCAGCTCTGCCTCCGGGAATACCTTCTTCAATGCAGGGCGCACGTAAGGGTCAAGGCCATAGTTATCGTCAATATGCAGGAAGCCGCCGCCCTCCAGGTACTTACGCAGGTTCTGGGCCTCAGCATCGCTCAGCGACCAGCGCCCGTGGCCCGTCATGTGGATGAAAGGATAGTTGAAAATATCAGGGCTGCCAACTTCCACTTCAGCCTGTTTGGTATCGAAGTTAGTATGCAGCTGCTGATTACAAAACACGGCCAGGTTCTTCAGCGAAGTAGGATTGGCATACCAGTCGCCGCCGCCGTTATATACCAGCAAAGCCAGCTTCATATTCTGCGCCTGTACAGCTACAGAAACCCAAACCAAACAAACAACTAAAAGCCAAGTCCTATATCTCATAAGTGATTCACCAGGTTAAAATAGGCACAGGCAGTCATCGCTGCCGTTTCGGTACGCAAACGCTGCGCACCCATAGATACCGCTACAAAACCATGCCCCATGCACAAATTTACCTCATCTTCAGTGAAATCTCCCTCAGGACCTATTAATACAAGCGTTTCCAATCCGGGTTTTAACACTTCTGAAAGAGGCTGCCGCTGCTGCGCTGCAATACAATGGGCTATAAACTTTTGCGACACATGACCATACTGCTTCAATACTTTATCGATAGTGCTAGCCTCGTTCAGCACAGGCAAGTAATACTGCTGCGACTGCATAATGGCCGCTACAAGTATATTGCGCCAGCGATCATAACGAATATGCTCGCGCTCGGTGCGGGTAGCCATGAGCGGGGTAATACTGCGCACACCCAGCTCCGTAGCCTTCTCCAGCAGCCACTCATTGCGGCTGGTATTCTTGGTAAAGGCCACGCAAAGATGAAGCGCCGACTGTTTTTGTTCATGAAAAGTAACTGCATCGAGCGTAACGCTGCACTTCTTTTTAGCCGTTTCCTTTATGGTAGTTACCGCTGTAAAACCTTTGCCGTTTGTAAGCTGTACTTGTTCGCCCGGCTGCATACGCAATACCTGCACTATATGCTTTGCGGTATCCTCATCAAGCCATATTTCCGTGTGTTCTTTGAAATCCTGATCTAAAAAAAACTGTGGTAACACTGCCATGCAGCCAAATTAGCTAAAATGCCGCTTAACGCAATACCATTTGTTTCTCAGTTATCATGCGGCGCAGGTTTATCAACGCATAGCGCATGCGGCCCAGGGCTGTATTAATACTAACACCAGTGATATCAGAAATCTCTTTGAAGCTTAAATCGCCATACATACGCATAATGATAACCTCGCGCTGCTCTTCCGGCAACTGCTCTACCAGGTGGCGCACACCAGCATGTACCTGCCGCTTCTCCATAGCCTCAGCTGCGTTGTCCGCGACAGCGGGCAGCAGATGGCCTATATCGGTGCCGTCAGCCAGGGTAACAGGTATATTTTGCCGTGTACGGCGGAAATGGTCCATGCAAAGGTTATGTGCAACTCGTATAGCCCAGGGAAGGAATTTTCCCTGCTCGGCATATCGGCGTTCGCGGATGGTCTTTATCATCTTTAGGAAAGCATCCTGGAAGATGTCTTCGGCGATGTATTTATCCTTTACAAGCATATATATGGCTGTATATATCTTGTCCTTATACCTGTTTACAAGTACTTCTAATGCTTCATCGTTATCCTGCAAAAAAGCATGAATCAGTTCAGCATCTGATAATTGGTGGAAAAGTTGCATAAACTCCTACCTATTTTAAAACGTTACGTATAGATCACGCCATGTTTCAAGAAGAAATGTTAGGTAGAATATTTAGCTATAGACGACTATT
Source organism: Bacteroidota bacterium (assembly GCA_018267795.1). Classification (GTDB taxonomy): domain Bacteria; phylum Bacteroidota; class Bacteroidia; order Chitinophagales; family Chitinophagaceae; genus SZAS-30. Next base: position 4,060 of record JAFDXS010000229.1, read on the forward strand.
TAATAAGTGTTTTTGAATGTATGTTGCAAAAAAGTTAAAAAAAACGGACTAACCAAATTTTTCTTTTAACAAAGTATCCAATCCGGCTGTCCGTTCTCGCACATTACTTTATTGCCAACACTTATAAAGACGGAGGTTTTTAACTTATGGTTGGAAAATTTTAAAATATTTTATTTAATAATATTGAAGCCGTAACACAAAAAAGCCCCGCAATAAGCGAGGCCCCTAAATAATGAGCAATTATTAATATTAGCGCACACGGCCATTATGCTTATCTCTATAAATAGCAGCACTGGTACGATTTTCTTCGCGCCTTAAATGCCTGCGTTCCATAGGCGTAACACGACCATCAGCCTTGGCAATTCGTTTATCGCGTTGAATATGGGCTTCGCGGCGTTCCAGGTTACGTGTTTCGTGGCGGGTCAGTTCGCCGCTACGTACTCCCTGCCTTATTCTATGTTGCTGGTGTGCCTGGCGTTCGTTTATGACAGGTGTATGCGTTTGAGCTGAAGCTATCTGTGCAGTAAATAATGTACCTAATACGAGCATTCCAAAAATTATCCGTTTCATAATTGTCTTGTTTTAAATGATGAACTATAACACCAATAATGCATTTACCATACCAACATTAATTTTCCATCTGTTAAAAAAATGTATAAAAAAGAAGCTCCCGTTAGACAACGGGAGCTGTACGCAATATGAATATAAACAAAAGAGACTCTTTAATCAGGCTTCTTACCATCAAGGAAAGTGTTGATGGTTTGAATAGAACCCTTATTATTATTTTGCTGATCGTTGATGCCAACGCTGTAGCCACTGTAGAATACATCAGAAGATGCCACT
>JAFDXS010000022.1 GCA_018267795.1 Bacteroidota bacterium
CTTCTATACCCTGCAGGGGGAAGGTTTTTATACAGGTAAGGCCGCTTACTTTATACGCCTGGGCGGCTGCGATGTGGGCTGTGTGTGGTGCGATGTAAAAGATAGCTGGGACGCTGAAAAGCACCCCAAAATGAGTGTGCAGGAAATAGTAAACATAGCATCTACCCATCCCGGCAGGATAGCCGTAATAACAGGCGGCGAGCCCGCCATGCATGACCTGAACCCGCTGTGTGATGCACTGCATGAAGCGGGCTTTAGAGTACATATTGAAACATCAGGCGCACACCTGTTGAGCGGCAAGCTGGACTGGGTGACGCTTTCTCCTAAGAAATTCAAAGCACCGCTTGAAGAGAACATGAGTGCTGCCAGTGAGCTGAAGATAGTGCTGTATAACAAATCAGACTTTGCGTGGGCTGAACTGTATGCGGAAAAGGTCTCGCCAAATTGCCGACTGTACCTGCAACCGGAATGGAGCAAAAAAGAAAAAATTGTTCCGGAGATAATAGAATATATACAGGAACATCCACAATGGCAATTATCTTTACAAACACATAAATACATTAATATACCATAATAATGACCTGGTTACAAACTGTTATACTCGGAATAGTAGAAGGCATTACCGAGTTCCTTCCCATTTCCTCTACCGGACACATGATTATTGCCAGCTCTATAATGGGCATAAACGAAGATGCTTTTACCAAGCTCTTTGAAGTGTGTATCCAGTTTGGCGCCATATTATCTGTAGTAGTGCTGTATTGGAGAAAATTCTTTGATTTCAGCAGATTAAACTTTTATTTGAAACTAATTGCAGCATTTATACCAGCAGCGATATTCGGCCTCCTGTTTTCAAAGAAAATAGATGCCTTGCTGGAAAGCGCAATGACCGTGGGCATAACTATGCTGCTGGGTGGTATAGTGCTGATGTTTATTGATAAGATGTTTAAAACAGCTACGGTAAACGAGGATAAACAGATAAGCTATCCTAAGGCATTTATTATCGGTTGCTTCCAGGTACTGGCTATGATACCAGGTGTATCGCGCAGCGCAGCTACTATTGTAGGCGGATTGCAACAACGATTGACACGCAGGCTGGCAGCAGAATTTTCATTCTTCCTGGCCGTACCTACTATGTTTGCCGCTACCGTGAAAAAATTGTGGGATTATCATAAAGAAGGGTTAAGCCTGCAGGGGAATGATATGCAAATGCTGATAGTGGGCAATATCATAGCCTTTATAGTAGCCATGATAGCTATAAAGAGCTTTATACAATATGTACAGAAGCACTCTTTCCGTGCCTTTGGCGTGTACCGTATTATAGCGGGTATTGCTATACTGGGCCTAATATTCGCCGGCGTTATTAAAAATGAAAAAGCACCTGATGCTGCAAAACCAGCTGTAGCGAAAGTGGCCTATAACGCTACGCGTTAAGCAGGTTCCCAATTTTCGAAAAGAAGATTGAGGAAATGGTTTTCCTCTTTGGTGATTACTTCATCGGCCTTTGCCAGCTTTATGGCGAAGTTCAGCAGGTTATTGCGTTCCTGTTCTGTCGCATCATCGTAAAAATCGTCCATGGCCTTAAGAAACTGCCCTTCCCATTCATCAGGGCGCAAGCGGCTAATGACCTCCATCTGGGCATCAAGATTGACATGAAATGGAAATTCCTGCTCAAGGTACTCTCGAATAATCCTGTCTTCACTGGCACTGATACGAAAATCTACAGCTGACAGAATCATGAGCAAGTGATAACCGGCAATGGTTTTGTTCATCCTGTTATTAGGCATACACGACTGGGTATTTAGGCCTGTGCAGCGAGCAGCAGGTCCAGGTCAGTATATTTTAATTGAAAACGTTTTGCGATAGGGGCATTGGTAACTAAACCCTTATAGATATATACACCATTACGAATACCGGCCTTGGCCTGTATCAGGCTTTCCATGCCACCCATGTCTGCGCACTGAAGGAGAATAGGCATAAGTACATTGCTGATAGCACGGGAAGCCGTACGCGAAACACTGGATGCTATATTAGGCACGCAATAATGTATAACGTCATACTTTTTGAAAATAGGATTTTCATGAGATGTAAGCCTGGAGGTCTCGAAGCAGCCACCGCGATCAATGCTTACATCAATGATCACCGAGCCTGCCTTCATGTTCTTTACCATCTCCTCATTTACTACTACAGGTGTAATACCATTGACCGGCTTTAGGGCCCCAACCGCTACGTCTGCCATTGCTAACTCATCGGCCAACGTAACCGGCTCGAGGACAGACGTAAAGCAACGACGGCCAATATTATTCTGCAGGCGCATGAGGCGATAAATGGAATTATCAAAAATCTTCACAGATGCGCCTAAACCAAATGCAGTGCGAGCAGCGAACTCACCAACTACCCCGGCCCCTATAATTAACACCCTCACCGGTGGCACACCAGATATGCCGCCCAGCAATATGCCTTTACCATTGTGTATATTACTTAAATACTTGGCAGCAGTAAGTATGGCAGAACTACCGGCTATCTCGCTCATAGAGCGCACGATAGGGAAAGTGCCTGCATCATCCTTAATAGACTCGAAAGCTATAGCGATAATCTTCTTCTGCATGAGCTGCTCGAGTATCTGCACCTTGAGATAGGGCAAATGTATAGGCGATATAACAACCTGACCGGGTTGTAATAAAGAGACTTCCTCTTCGGAAATAGGAGCAGATTTGATAAGGATCGCAGCTTTAAAAAGCTCGGCACGATCGTACATAATACGGGCGCCTGCTTCGCTGTAATCGCTATCAAAGTAAAAAGAACCCTCGCCTGCACAATGCTCTACGGCTACATCATGGCCGTTATTTACTAATACAGAAACAGCCTCCGGTGTAAGCGCTACGCGGTTTTCCTGGAAAGATGTTTCTTTAGGTATGCCTATAAAAAGTTGTTTCCTTTTTGGTATAACCTCCAATGCTTCTTCAAGCGGAACGTAGGAAAAAGATGGTGAAATGTATGGTTTCTTGCTCATGCCAGCCCACAGGTTTTCATTAATGCAGAAATATACAAAGTTAGTTTGTATAAAAGAAGCATATAAATATCAAATTTTGAACTATATAGGTTTTTAAAATAACGCTAAATAGCTGCCAATAATTAGTAGTTTGCCGGTTTAACCTTTATTTTTGTAGCTAGCAGAAACGTATGTTAAGGCAGTCGCAACAACAGAAATTATTACAAAAACTATCCCCCCAGCAGATTCAGCTAATGAAACTGCTGCAAATACCCACGACTAACCTTGAAGAGCGTATAAAGGAAGAACTGGAAGAAAACCCTGCACTGGAATACGGGCTTGAAAATGAAGATGGACAGGGTGATGACTATGACCTACAAGACAAAGACGATGGCGACTATGAAGGGGAAAGCGAGGATGTGGAGCTGAGCAATGATACCGCAGAAAAAGTAGATCTTGACGACTTTCTGAGGCATGAAGATGACGATGGTGGTTCCTACGACTATAGCGATGATTATTATGGCAGCGGTGGCGAGGAAAGACAAGGCTCACCTGTGCGCGTAGAGACCAGCTTTCATGAAAACCTGCTGGACCAGCTGGGTATGCTGGAGCTGGATGAACGCAGGCAAAAAATAGCAGAACAAATAGTAGGCAGTATAGATGAAGATGGCTACCTGAGGCGTGAGGTGGGCGCTATCGTGGACGATTTAGCCTTTGGGCAAAATGTACACACAACCGTGGAAGAGGTAAATGAGCTGATACAGGCTATACAGCAGTTTGACCCACCCGGCGTATGCGCATGGACACTGCAGGAATGCCTGCTGCTACAGCTAAGGCGCATGCCACAGAGTACCGAAGTAAAGAACGCAATAGAAGTAATAGACAAATACTTTAACGAATTCATAAAGAAACACTACGATAAGATACAGCGGCAGTTAGGGCTGAATAATGACGACTTTAAAGAAGTAATAGGCATTATAATAAAGTTAAACCCGAAACCCGGATCTTCTTTTGCCGTGATGAACAAAGCAGAAAGCTATGTAATACCTGACTTCTTTGTTTTTAACAATAATGGTAAGCTGGAACTATCGCTGAACTCTAAAAATGCGCCTGAGCTACGTATATCAGAGGGATATAAGGAGATGATGCGCGCGTATGACAGGGGCGAGAAAAAAGACAAGCGACAGAAGGAAGCACTCATCTTTATAAAACAGAAACTGGATGCTGCCAAATGGTTTATAGATGCCATAAAGCAGCGCCAGCATACACTGCTGCATACTATGCAGGCCATCATTGATTTTCAGCATGAGTTTTTCCTGACGGGGGATGAAACTAACCTGAAGCCAATGATACTGAAAGATATAGCCCAGATGACCCACCTGGATGTATCAACTGTATCGCGCGTGGCCAATAGTAAATATGTGCAGACTGAGTTCGGTACGTATAAGCTTAAATACTTTTTCTCGGAAGCACTGCAGACTGAAAGCGGTGAAGAAGTAAGTACCCGCGAAGTAAAGACAATACTGAACGAGATAATAGGTGGGGAGAATAAACGTAAACCTTACTCTGATGAAAAGCTTACAGAAATGCTGCAGGAGAAGGGCTACAATATAGCACGCAGAACAGTGGCTAAATACAGGGAACAACTGAATATACCCGTGGCAAGGCTGCGAAAAGGATTATAACTTATCCTTGTATTCTGCTGCTACAGCTTCTAATGTTTGATAAAACTCTTCGCCGTATTTGCTGATAAGGGCGTCTTTGAGGAATACATAAACAGGCACCTTCAGCTTATCGCCCAAGGCACATGCAGGGGCACAAAGTGATGGACGCGGCTCATAGTTTACGGCCTCGTAGGTTTTCATTTTCTTAATGCGGATCGGATATAAATGGCAGGAAATAGGCTTCCTGAAATCTATAACACCTTCTTTCCAGGCTTTTTCTATGCCGCATTTTACTATGCCTAACTCATCGGTATAACCATAGACACAAATGCCGCCATTGACAGTTGGCGTAACGTAGCCAAATTCACTATCTGTGGTATGTGTGCCTTGCTTTTCAATTTCCTCAAGATATTCAGGCTTGAGATGGTTCTTAATCTTAGGATAAATTTGCTTTAGAATCTTCGTTTCGTCCTTAGTAAGGGGAGCGCCACAGTCGCCATCTACACAGCAGCCACCTTTACACTTTTGCAGGTCGCAAACAAAGTGTTCCTGGATTATCTCGTCGCTCAACAGCACATTATCAATTGCAATCATTATCTGAACTTGAAAACGGAATGGATATTAAAAATTACATGTTGATGAAATTCATCAATAAACGGTAGCGATCAAGCATATCTTCTTTATCCACTACTTCACCATATATTTCTTTTATGTGGTAGTGCTGAGCTTCGAAAGAAGAGGCAATACCCTGCAATGCGGTACGATTGGTTTTAATTGTGATCTCCAGCATGCCCGTCTGCCTGTTATTATATAACCTAGTGCTTAACACCATTATATCTTCATTCTCACAAATGCGCGCTATCTCGTAAAGGCTATAGTTCTTTGGCTCAGTTTCCAACACCATAATAGCGCCCGGTGTTTCTATACCTGAACTTTCTGCCAGAAATTTTAACAGTTCATCGCGGGTAATAGCGCCAATATATTTATTCATGTTGTCCACAACCGGCACAACAGAAAGATTATGCTGGTAGGCAATCTTCAAGGCATCATAAGGGTGGCCTGATGCGAAAACAGCAGGGCGATAATCGAGAAAGTCTGCAGCACTGAGTGGTGATTCAGGCTTATCCCAATCCATTATGTCATTTTCCTGTATTAATGCCATGTACTGGTCTTCCATTATCATAGGCAACTGGGCGTAGTTGTTCTCTTCCATAAGGAACAAAGCCCTGCTACCTGTATCAGCAGGCGTTAAGGTAGGTACCGTTGGCGATATAAGCTGCTCAATAATCATTTTTACTCGGTTCTATACTTATAACATTGCAAAACTTACACCAGAATTTGCATGGTGAAAGTTTATAACACTTAAATGACAAAAAATGTTTTCAATTATCCTTTATGCTTTGCCAGAAATTGCTCCAATATAGTATTGAACTCTCCGGGCACTTCCATCATAGGCGCATGGCCGCACTTATCTATCCAATGCAATTCAGAATTAGGCAGCAGCTTATGAAACTCATCTGCAACCATAGGCGGAGTAATGGTATCATTCTTACCCCAAATAAGGCAAGCAGGTGTTTTTATGTCCTTTAGCTCGTCGCCTAAATTATGACGGATTGCCGATTTGGCCAGAGTAATAATTTTCAGCGCCTTCAGGCGATTGTTTACAATGCCGAATACTTCATCAACCAATTCTTTTGTAGCAACAGCGGGATCATAAAAAGTCAACTCCGTTTTCTTTCTTATAAAATCGTAATCACCACGTTTAGGATACGTTTCGCCCATACCATTTTCAAACAAGCCTGAGCTACCGGTGAGGGTAATGGTCTTTACCATTTCAGGATGTCTGAGCACATATACAAGGCCTACATGGCCTCCTAAAGAATTGCCTAATAAATGTATTTTGCCGTATTGCCGTGCCTCTATAAACTTCTGTACAAATTTTGCAAGACCGGATACAGTAGTATCCAAAATATTGAGATCAAATAAAGGCAGCATAGGTATGATAACCTTATGAGTGCTGCGAAAATGATCTATAAGATCCCTGAAATTACTTAGCGCTCCGAACAAGCCATGAAGTAATACCAGTGGTTCTCCTTCCCCTTCTTCTACAAAGTTGAATTTACCTGAGTGTTTTATTTCGTATTCCATCAAGTGCTTTATGCGTTGCTAAAATACTATTGTTTCAGAGAAAAAAGCAAAATTAGGGCTTAACGTAACAATTTGTTTGTTGATAAACAATGATTAAATATGTTTTTTATTGTACATGAGGTTTATTTAACAAGATTATACGCAATATGAAAACCGGTGCATTGGCAATATTCACCTAACTTTGCAGGGCATTTTCAAACTATATGTTGCAATATTATTGCCCCTCAATAACAGCTTACAAGCGATTAAAAACCCGGGAAGTAAAGATAGGAAACCTGCTACTGGGCAATGATAATCCCATCCGTATTCAAACAATGACCACTACGGACACCATGGACACTGCTGCTACCGTGGCACAGACCATACGTTGCATTGAAGCGGGAGCGGAGTTGGTGCGCATAACCGCACCCAGCAAAAAAGAGGCTGAAAACCTGCTGAACATTAAAAATGAGTTGCGGCGCAAAGGGTATAATACACCATTGGTGGCAGATATACACTTTACACCCAATGCCGCTGAGATAGCTGCCCGCATAGTAGAAAAGGTGCGTGTGAACCCAGGCAACTATATAGACAAAAAGAAATTTGACTTTATAGACTATACCGATGCCGCATATAGCGCAGAGGTAGAAAGAATACGCGACAGGTTTTCTCCTTTGGTACGTATATGCAAAGAGCATGGCACTGCTATGCGCATAGGTACCAATCATGGTTCGCTGAGCGACCGCATAATGAGCAGGTATGGTGATACACCGATAGGCATGGTGGAAAGTGCAATGGAATTTCTGCGTATAGCAAGAGACGAAAGTTATCACCAGATAGTGCTGAGTATGAAATCGAGCAATCCCCTGGTGATGGTACAAGCATACAGACTGCTGATACAAAAGATGGATGAGGAGTTTGGTGAATGTTATCCACTGCACCTGGGCGTAACAGAGGCTGGAGATGGTGAAGATGGCCGTATAAAAAGCGCTATTGGCATAGGAACCCTGCTGGAAGATGGCATAGGCGATACGATACGTGTGTCGCTGACTGAGGACCCTGAATTTGAAATACCAGTATGCAGGGATATAGTGAACCGCTATGCACAACGTGCCGGACATACCGCTATACAGCCATTAACAAGTGAAGAAAGTAAATCCCTACCCTACAATCCATTTAGCTACAAGCGCAGAGAAAGTACAGCGCTGGACAATACAGGCGGACATCACGTACCTGTGGTAATAACGGATTATAGCAAAAGCGGAGAAATAAAACCTGAAGACTTACAGGCAATAGGCTATAAATATGATGCGGCAAGTGATAAGTGGAATATAGGTGATGCAGCAGCAGATTTTATTTATACAGCAGATAAGATCATTGACTTTGCATTACCGGGAACACTACAGGTAATATGTAATTACCGTACATGGTTTAGTTGCACAGAAAAAACAAAATATTATCCCTTCCTGACACTGGAAGAGTATAAACAGGAAGCTGTAATAGAAGGTTTACATTTTGTGGCAGCAGACACCAATGATGACTGGGAACGCCTGCAGGCATTGGTGAAAAAATGCAAGCAGGACAAAGATGTTGTCTTGTGCATATCCAGCACTAATAAACATGCCATGTCCTCTGCGCGCCGCTTGCTGATAGAGCTAACACAGCAAGGTGTAAACTGCCCCGTAATACTGCAAGTACATAGCAGCGATGCTACTGTAGATGAACAACTGATACATTTTGCCACCGATGCTGGTGGATTGCTGCTGGATGGATTTGGCGATGGTATATGGCTGACAAACAACCTACAGGAACTGCAGAATATAAAGGTAAGTGGCCGTACCTACCTGGAAATAAAAAATAACACTCAATTCTTAAACAATACTGCCTTCTCTATACTACAGGCTACACGCACCCGCATCAGCAAAACTGAATACATAAGCTGCCCAAGCTGCGGACGTACTTTATTTGACCTGCAGGAAACTACTGCTAAGATACGTTCAGCAACTAGCCATCTGAAAGGTGTGAAGATTGCTATAATGGGCTGTATAGTAAACGGACCAGGCGAAATGGCCGATGCTGACTTTGGCTATGTGGGTAGCGGACCTGGGAAGATTACACTATATAAAGGCAAGGAAGTAGTGAAGCGAAATGTAGCAAGCGAGGTAGCTGTAGAGGAACTAATACAACTGCTAAAGGACAATGAGAGCTGGATAGAGCCTGCTATGGCAGCTCAGTAGTATCACCACTCTTTAGCCTGGCTTCTTCATCACGGCTCTTTTTATCGAGTACTACGAGCAGGCCGAGACCGAGGTAAAATAATGCACCTACTTTGTGATGGCCCAACAGCTCTGAAAAGAAGTTGTTTACAAAGCTTGCTGCCAAAAGCATTGCTATGCCAATAGTACACTTCTTGTAAAACCTGTCTTTGAAGCGATGATAGGTTTTCTGAGCCTGGGCAAACATTACCATCAGCAATACAGCATATAATATCATAGCAGGCCAACCTTGCTCTACAAGCATGTAAAGAAAATAATTGTGTGTAGTAGAATGCTCTGTATTGCGGCTTACATAGGTTCTGAAAGAAGTAACAGCATAAGGTTTGTAATAATAATAAAATGCATTAGGCCCATAGCCTACAATAGGCTTATCCGTACTCATGCGTACACCTGCTATCCAGCGATAAATCCTTTCCATAGATGACATGTCTGTACCACGCAGGGTGGCAATCATGTGCTCTGCAAAGGTTTTATGCATATAGGTGTTATTGTAGTTAGGACGGTAGTCCAGGTATTTTTTATCGCTTATCATGTACACAAGCAGCACCGCCATAAGGCCGTATATAGCCGGCATAAGCCACTTAACTATTTTCATTCTTATCATTACATATACTACCAATGAAAAGACCACTGCAAGCATTGCTGCGCGTGCGTAAGTAAGATATATAGCAACGAGGAAAAAGGCAATAAGCACCAATATGATATTGCGTAAAAGCCATTTGCCACGACAAAGCGAATAAGCTATAAGCAGCAAAGGGAAAAACATAGACATAACCGTGGAGTAGTCCACATGATTATCGTAAATGATACCTATGGCAAATTTGAGCTTATAAAAGCTATACCCTATGGCACGATGCTTAATCATGATAACTATCATGGTGAGCAGCAAGGGTACCAGCACTATAAGAAAAGCACGTTTAAAATCTTTCTTAGTGGTAAATATCCATATCGGGAATATGAAGAATACCACCTCAAGCCATGTGCGGCTTATGAGATATTTTACAGACAAGAACAACTCCTGGGAAAACGCTGTGGCAACGACGAGCCATACGAACTGCAGCACTAACACAAGCACTATGGAATTGCGCCACCAGGAGCGTGGCAAACTATCAGGTCTGCGTGCCCATAATATAGGGAACAATAAAAAGAATAGCCACATAATAGGCTCATCAGGTAAGGCAGCAGAAAGGGCATTGCCCATAAACTCCAGCTGCATGGAAATAGGAATAGTAAATAATAACACCCACCATGCCAACTTCCAATTGAGCCCCATAAGCAATACAAACAGGTAGGCAAATGGAAAGACCAGCCACAAGTAGCTGCCCGTATAGGCAAATACTGCCACTACGCCCAGCAAGAAAGCAAAGCTCCCTGCTTTGAACCATTTAGCCTCAGCCAGTGTTGCCGGTGCCTGCATTTAGCGCTCTACTGTGTTTAGCATTCTGTAATATGCCATAAGTACTATGTAAATGACACTGAAGAAGAAGCCAAGCAATGCAGCGATAACTGCCGTGAGCAAAAGCCCCGGGCCATTGGGATTAATAGGCGGCTCAGCAGTAGTAATAGGTTTAAGGAACTGCATAGAACTATTGGTACTCGCTGCAAATTCATTCAGTTCAGAGATATAACGTGCCCTGTCCGTTACATACTGGTCTTTAATAGACTCTATATTTTGTATCTCTTCAATAGCTTTGCCATATCCGGCACCGCCACCGCCTTTTATTTCACCACTTATTACATTTTCTCTTGAAGGGCTAATGATATCATAGATCTTATACTTATCCCTCATCGTTGCCAGTGTATCCGTCAGCGTCTCTATGGAGCTATCAAGCTGAGTAACTTTATTTGTTATAGATTTCTCAACACTTTGCTTTATGTTGGTATAATAGCTGCGATACATCTCTTCAATCACCTTTACGGACATATTTGCAACGTTTGCAGCTGTCTGCGCATCGTAAGCTATATAAGACACTTCCATGTCTTTATACTCCGTGCGCTTGATGTTGAAATTTTTATTGAAGATCGTCATGAGGTAGGCGTGGCCTTTAGGGTCATTGATATCAGACTTATAGACTTCCTGAAACTGGCAATTCCTTATGATACGATCGCGCACGGTGTCTGAACCGGCAAATGCTGTGACCTTATCCAGATCATCGTCACCACCGAAAAAGTCAATAAAGCGGGTGTCGCGATTGCGGAAAAGATAGTTACGATCTCCATAAAGCGGATTAGTAACAAGAAATTTAGCCTCAGCTTTATATTTCTTTTTCCTGACAGCAAAGAACAGGGCACCCAATATAACTGCAACAACGGTAACTATAATAATAAAGCGCCTGTGTTTTTGTATTGCCCGGATGATATCAACCAGGTCGAAATAAGGAGTTGTCATTTTTAAAACTGTATAATTAATTTATAAAAACAAAAAATCAGCGCAGATATTGTGCTAAGCCTATATTACCGTTTCACCTGCCTGCATTTTTTCCGCATTTTCAGCAAATTGCAGTGCATCGATCATTTCCTGAATATTACCATTCATGAAATCATCAAGGTTATATATGGTCATATTAATACGATGATCTGTGATCCTGCCCTGCGGGTAGTTATACGTGCGAATTTTGGCAGAACGGTCGCCTGTGCTTACAAGGCTTTTACGTCTCCTGGCTATTTCGTCCTCATATTTGCGCACCTGCTCTTCGTATAGCTTCGTACGCATCATCTGCGTGGCTTTTTCACGGTTGCCCAGCTGTGTACGCTCTGTTTGACAAGTGATAACAGTGCCTGTAGGCACGTGGGTAAGAATAACTTTTGTTTCCACCTTGTTTACGTTCTGACCACCGGCACCACCGCTTCTTGCAGTTTCCATCTTCAGATCACTTTCCTTCAATTCAAAATCTATCTCTTC
>JAFDXS010000230.1 GCA_018267795.1 Bacteroidota bacterium
AACCACAGGGCACTATTCACCAAATAGCGGACCGGCAGGAGGCTTGCCATATACTCGTACTTCTGATACAATTTCTGGCTTCTACAAATACACGCCCGCTGGTTCTGATACTGCTATGCTCATGGTTATGCTATCTGCCTCAGGTACAACTGTTGGTGGTGCTAATCATTTTTTTAATGCTGCTTCTGCATGGACCTATTTTGAAATGCCATTCAATGCCGGAACTACACCTGACACTATCAGGATCGACATACAATCCGGCAGCTGGAATGCACTTACTCCGGGTTCCGTACTCAAAATCGATTATCTGCAACTAAAATCGCAGCCATTGCTTGCCGTAAGCGATCTCACAGCTGCAGTCCCCAAAGTGCTTGCCTATCCTAATCCCGCTAATGATGTATTCAACCTCAGGTTCGATAAAGTACCTGCAGGTGCCGTAAATGCAAGGATATATGACATGATGGGTAGAGTAATTGATAATCGCAATTATACTGCTGCGCCTCCTGTTATCTCATTCCAGGTAGGGTATTTACCCGCAGGTATGTATTTCTATGAGCTAAGTAATAACGGAAATCTAATAAGGGATAAATTCCTGAAACAATAAAGGCAGACAGAAGAATGATTTATAAAAAAAGAGCCGGTCTTCGCAACTGGCTCTTCTGCTTTTTCTAAATATAGTTTATACTCTCGCACGCCAGGCTATCTCTGCAGATCCATTTATATGGCTTATATACCGCGATAGCACAAAAAGAAAATCAGAAAGGCGATTCAGATATTTTACTATCAGCTCAGGTACATATTCTTCGTGCTCCTGCATGCCCACGCACAGGCGCTCTGCACGGCGGCATACACAGCGCGCTACATGGCAGGTAGATGATGCGAGGTTGCCACCCGGCAATATAAAGGAGCGCATCTCCGGTAGTACCTCATTCATTTCATCTATGCGTTGTTCCAGCCATGCTACATCTTCATCATGCAGGTCAGGCAATTTCATTTTTACCTCTTTATCAGGATTCGTAGCCAATACAGAGCCCAGCGTAAAGAGCCTGTCCTGTATCTCCCGTAGCCAGCCGCTTATCTGTTCATTGCCGCACATATCATTTACCATGCCTATAAACGAGTTTAGCTCATCTACAGTGCCATAGCTTTCTATGCGTATATGATTTTTAGGCACACGCACGCCGCCTATCAGGCTGGTGCTGCCTTTATCTCCTGTCTTGGTGTATATCTTAAATGCCATAGTTCCGGTTGTTATTAAGGCGCCACATTTGTAAGCAGTGGGGTAGTATTTACAGTATCGCTTTCCACATTGCCGTCTCTTATTTTCACTATACGGTGTGTATATTTTGCTATGTCCTCTTCATGTGTCACCAGCACCACGGTGTTCCCGTTAGCATGTATCTGGCCAAAGAGGTCCATTATTTCTATTGATGTTTTTGTGTCAAGGTTACCGGTTGGTTCATCCGCAAGTATCAGCGATGGGTTGTTCACCAGCGCCCTTGCTATAGCCACACGCTGGCTCTGCCCGCCCGATAGTTCGTTGGGTTTATGATTAGCACGCTCGCTTAGCCCCACTTTATTTAGTATGTCTCTTGCGCGTTCTTCACGCTCTTTCTTGCTGGCTCCTGAGTAGATAAGTGGTAGCGCCACATTCTCCCATGCAGTAAGTCTCGGCAGCAGGTTAAATTGCTGAAACACAAACCCTATCTCCACATTGCGCGTATCAGCCAGTTCGTCATCTTCCATCCTGCTCACGTCCTTGCCGTTTAGTATATATTGCCCGCTGCTGGGAGTATCCAGGCAGCCCAGTATATTCATCAGGGTAGATTTACCTGAGCCCGAAGGGCCCATCAGCGCCACATACTCATTTTCTGCTATCAGCAGGTTTATGCCTTTTAGTACAGGCAGTTCCTGCTTGCCCAGGTAGTAGCTCTTTCTTATGTCGTTCAGCCTTATTACTTCTTTCATGTGGCTATGCGTATCTCCAAAAATACTATTAAGAATTTGATAATCGGGAAATCGGCCATAGCTATTAATTATTAGCCTGCAATAGGTATTTTTGACAAACGGCAGCAACCGCAAAATAAGTATGGTAAGTTTCCCCAATTGCAAGATTAACATAGGCCTCTACATTACCAATCGTCGCGCCGACGGCTACCACGATCTTGAAACGATCTTTTATCCCGTTTCCCTGCGCGATGTATTGGAAATAGTGCCGGCTAATGAAACAAATCTCCACATAAGCGGCAAAGAAGTAGTGGGCAATACCACCGATAACCTGGTTTGGAAAGCATGGCAGCTGCTGCAGCAAAAGTATCCGGCACAGATTCCGGCCTTTGATATCTGGATGATAAAATCTATCCCCATGGGTGCAGGCCTTGGTGGTGGCTCTGCCGATGCATCCTTTATGCTACAACTCATAAACGATTATTGCAAGTTAAATATCGATAAAGAAGAATTAAGCAATTTGGCACTTCACTTAGGCAGCGACTGTCCGTTCTTTATATACAATACAGCGCATTTCGCCGAAGGCCGCGGAGAAAAGATGTCACCGGTAGATATCGACTTATCAGCCTACAGTATTCAGCTTATATGTCCTGATGTGCATATCTCCACTGCTAAAGCTTTCCAGATGATTGAGCCTGCGGCAGCTCCCTTCGATCTGCGCAAAATAAAAGAATTACCCATAGAGCTCTGGAAAGAATACATCAGCAATGACTTTGAAATACCTATGTATGAGATGCATCCCGAGTTGGAAGGCATTACTGCTCAACTCTACGAGCAGGGCGCCGTATACGCAGCCATGAGTGGCAGTGGTAGCACCATGTATGGTATATTCGAAAAAGGTAAGAAAGCAGAAATTAATGGACGAGGCTTGGAGTTCGAGACTTTTTACATAGCCTGATAACAGGTCCGAATAAAAATACAAATAGCCGGTACCTATAAGATACCGGCTATATTAATATTATTAATAGCTTATTTTACTTGTGCAACCAGTTTCTTGAAAGACTCAGGCTCGTTCATAGCCAGGTCAGCAAGTACTTTACGGTTCAGGTCCAGACCTTTTTCAGTCAGTTTGCCCATGAACTGTGAGTAGCTGATACCTTCTTCGCGGCATGCAGCATTGATACGTACTATCCACAAGCTGCGGTAGTCGCGTTTTTTCAGTTTGCGGCCAGTGTATTTGTAGCCTAAACCTTTTTCTAAAACGTTTTTGGCAACGGTATATACGTTTTTACGCTTACCATAAAAGCCTTTGGCTTGCTTCAGTATTTTCTTTCTTCTCGCGCGTGACGCAACCGAATTTGATGAACTTGGCATATTCTA
Organism: Bacteroidota bacterium; assembly: GCA_018267795.1. Taxonomy (GTDB): domain Bacteria; phylum Bacteroidota; class Bacteroidia; order Chitinophagales; family Chitinophagaceae; genus SZAS-30. The sequence goes on from JAFDXS010000230.1 coordinate 3,328, forward strand.
TCTTGTTAAAAACCCCTGGTTCCCGTAGGCCTCGAAGTTTTGTTTTTATAATTATTATTTCAAAAATTCCTTTTCAAACATTAATCCCTGTCGGAATTAAGGCTTAGCGCATACGCAACATACGTTTTACCAGGTTCTGGTTCGCAGGATGTACGAACGCAGCCTGACGCAGGTGGCGTTTACGTGATTTTGATTTCTTTGTCAGCAGGTGGCTTTTAAAAGCTTTGTATCTGCGTATCTTTCCTGTGCCGGTTACTTTAAACGTTTTTTTAGCACGGGAGTGAGTTTTCACCTTTGGCATGTTCTCAATTTTGGGATGGCAAAGGTAAGATTATTTTAAAATCTTCCAAAATATTATTCCTGAATACATAACTGTTTAGAAAAATATTTTACCAGCGCATTAAATTGGGTAATATTTCTATATGTCTAAAATAGGTATAGCATATCAAATTACTAGTTGCAAATCCCTATTTTTACGCTGTTTAGTTTTTACAAATTTATGCCTTTACTGCGATTTAGAGTTTATTGGGAAGAAGATGATCAGGTGTACCGGGATATAGAAATTCGTGCAAACCAAAGTTTTTTAGACCTCCACTCAGCTATTCTTAAGGCCTACGAGTTCGACGGTAAGCATACCGCTTCCTTTTACGAGAGTAACGACCGTTGGCAAAGGGGTAGGGAATTAAACTCAGAGGTGCTGGTAAATAAGAAGGATGCTCCCGCATTATCTATGACCAAAACCCCCGTTTCTGCCTTGGTAGCTAAGCCCGATCAGAAATTTGTATATGTATACGACCCTGCAAAACACTGGACCTTCCAGGTAGAGTTGATAGGTGTAAGTAAGGAGGAAGATCCTAAGCGTACCTATCCTTTTGTGCTGCGTAGAGAAGGTATTGGCCCTTCGCAATACGGTATAAAAGGGGTTAATGAAGATAAAATGCTTGAGGTAGAAGAAAAATATGACCTTGGTGCAGATGAAATGGCCGAAGGCTTCGGTAACGAAGGCGAAGAAGGCTCAAGTGAAGAAAGTTATGGCGAAGAAGCTGCCGGGGGAGACGACTATTAAAAAATGAGCGCTGCATCCGGGCATACTGTTTACGTGTTGGCAGGGCCTACTGCTGTAGGTAAAACTGCTGTTGCCATAGCCCTGGCACAAAAACTTCATACTTCTATCATTTCTGCAGACAGCAGGCAATGCTATAAAGAGATGACTGTAGGTACTGCAAAGCCTTCTGCTAAAGAGCTTGCAGAAGTGAAACACTACTTTATTAATGAATTTTCTGCTACCGCTTCCCTCACTGCTGCCGATTTTGAGAGCCTTGCACTGCAATATCTCAATGAGATATTTACACATAGCAATTACGCGGTAGTATGCGGCGGCACAGGCCTTTACATTAAAGCACTTTGCGAAGGCCTTGATGAGATGCCCGAGGTAGATGAGCAGGTAGTATATGATGTAAATACCGAGTATTCACTCAATGGCCTCAGCTGGCTGCAGCAAAGGGTAAGGCTGGAAGATGAAGCCTTCTTTACTACAGGAGAGATCAGGAACCCCGCAAGGTTATTAAG
>JAFDXS010000231.1 GCA_018267795.1 Bacteroidota bacterium
CCCTTGTTCTGTATTATAGTTCACCATAGGCACGTACCCTATAGCTGCACCATTAAGAGTTTTTGGAGAAGATGGCAGCCCTGCCCTATTAATTACAGGATTACCTGAGGGGATGGTTATTCCTTTCTTTGCAATAACATTTATTCCCTGCGTCACATCTTCCGTATCGGGCACTTCACTCTTTAGCCCCTCTTTCTTTTGTACATCGCCACAGGAAAGCAGTATAATCAATAAGAAAAAAATCCAGTAGGGGTGTCTACGCATCTTAACTGCCTAATATCAAAAGATTAACTATCCTTCTTAAAAATACAATTCAATTCTTATCTATCATAGGCTTTATCAAACAAATTTCAATTGAAGTAATACTTATAATAGATATTATCGCAGCATAGCAATGTGTATATCTTTATTTGTCTTAGCCTATACCGCAATAGTATATTTGTAACGTCAGGATAAAGCACTCATATAAATATCTCCTGATGTGATGTAGTTCTTTTTTTCTTACCGCTCCGGAAATTTCTGATACAATTCAAACCCATGGCCACACATAGTAAATAGAAAAATTTCCATCACCGGAAAAAAGCGGAAATTCCGGAAAAATAAATTGACGCTCATTACCCGCTCCATTGCCCATACCCCACTGGGGCACAAATGGGGCATGTACCCCTTCACAATCAGCACTTTATGCCTCTCAACTTACCACTTCTGACTTGCAACCCACTACTAAATCCAATGCCAAATTTAAAAAGCGTACCTTTGCGCCTCATTTATATAAAAGTTCTTAATTGATGAATTCTTTTGCTTCCTTCCCGATGCGGGAAGAACTAGCCCAGGCCGTAAAGGACATGGGTTTCGAAACACCTACCCCTATACAGCTAAAAGTAATACCGACACTCTTAACAGAGCCCAAAGATATAATAGGGTTGGCTCAGACGGGTACCGGTAAAACCGCCGCCTTTGGTCTGCCTTTGCTCCATCATACTGATGTGAACAAGAAAAATGTACAGTGCCTTATACTTAGCCCTACACGCGAATTGTGTATGCAGATAGTAGAGGAACTGAAGAAATACGGTCAGCACATGAGGGGTTTGAAAGTTGCGGCTGTATATGGCGGCGTACCTATTAGCGGTCAGATCCGCGATGTACGCGCCAATCCACAGGTAGTAGTAGCTACCCCAGGTCGCCTCATTGATTTGCTGGAACGCAAAGCATTATCGCTGGATGAGGTTCAGTACGTAGTGCTGGATGAAGCCGATGAAATGTTGAACATGGGTTTCCGCGAGGATATCGACTTTATCCTGAAGAATACGCCTGAGCGCGAACATACTTGGTTGTTCTCAGCTACCATGTCAAATGAAGTGCGTGGCATCGCTAAGCGCTTTATGAAGAAATGGGAGGAGTTTTCTGTAGGTTCTGCCAACATGACCAATGAAAACATCGACCACCAGTATTATGTAACGAACAATCACAACCGTTACGAAACGCTGCGCCGCCTGCTCGATTTCACACCCGGTATCTATGGTATCATCTTTACCCGTACCAAGCAGGATTGCCAGGACATCAGCGAAAAGCTTATGCGTCAGGGTTATCATGTTAGCCCTTTACACGGCGATATGGACCAGAAGATGCGCAGCAAGGTAATGGAGCGTTTCAAAAACAAAACACTCCAGGCCATTGTAGCAACGGACGTCGCAGCCCGTGGTATTGACGTTAATGACATTACACACGTTATCAACTACGAATTGCCTGATGATCCGGAAGTATACACACACCGTAGCGGTCGTACAGCTCGTGCCGGTAAGTCCGGTATCTGTATGTCTATAGTGTCTCCTAAAGAAATATCTAATATCCGCCAGATAGAACGCATTGTAAAGCAACGCTTCCACAAGAGTGATATACCTGATGGCGCTGAAGTAGTGCGCAAGCGCTTGTTCTTCTACCTCGAGCAGATCGCTAATTCTGTCCCTCAGGACGATTTTGCTGCGCTCTACCAGGCCAATATCCACGAACGCTTCGAGGATATGGATAAAGATGAGCTCATCCGCCGCCTTATATGGCTGCAGTTGAAGGACACCATCGACATGTACAATGACTCTGAGGATCTCAATGCCGGCTACGACAATACCAGCAGGGAAAGAGGCAAGGGCAATAAAACAGTGCGCCTGTTCATCAACCTGGGTATTAAAGATGGCTTTACTAATAGCGATAAGCTACTGCAGTTTATTACAGAAAGTACAGATATCGAAGCTAACACGATTGACAGAATCACAGTCCGCGACTTGAGCAGCTTCTTCAATGTGCCTTACAGCGCAGCTGAATACATAATTCAGGTACTGTCTCAGAAGAAACATAAGGGCCGTAAAGTACGCCTGGAGGAAGCAGAGCAACGCGACCGCGAACGTGCAGCAGCAGGTGGCGGAAGCTATGGTGGCAACAGGCGTCCTAACGATCGCCCTTCTTATGGTGATCGTCCATCATATGGCGGAGGCCGCGACAGGAGCGGTGATCGTGGTGGTGACAGAGGCGGTTCACAGAAGTTTAACAGAAGAAATGACAACAAACGCTAATATGTGTTTGGTTTTCAGGGCCTAAACCCTTACATTTGTAAAAATTTGAATGAGTATGCGGAAGTTAATAATCGTTACAACACTATCTCTTACAGTTATGGGCCTCAGGGCTCAGGAAGTTCAAAAGCTCGCAACTGCCGGCAAAAACGGTATTGCAAGTTTTTACCACAGTAAGTTTGTGGGTCGTAAAACCGCTACCGGCGAAGTTTTTAGCAATGTAAAATACACTGCTGCCTCTAACAAGCTGAAGCTTGGCTCATACGTAAAGGTTACTAACCTGGACAATGGCAAAGTAGTTTACGTGCGTGTCAACGACCGTATGGCCCCTACCAACAAGCGCCTGATAGACCTTGCCGGCATAGCCGCCGAAAAGCTGGATTTCAAAGCTGACGGCCTTGCTAAAGTGAAGATTGAAATGGTACAGCCTGAAGAAGGCCGTACAGGTATCCTGGCTCAAAATGTGATAGGCGCAGAAGCACAAGCAGCCAAAAATCAGCTATAATTTTTACACTATTAGATACAAAAATAAAGCTCCCGGGAACGGGAGCTTTCTTGTTTGGTAGGTAATATCTCACCTCTTATTCCACCATTGTTCTTTACCCCAATCCCATGAGAAAGGCATAAGAACAATCGAGAGATTGAAATTAGATGTACCCTGTAAAGAAATCTGCTCATTATCACCTGACATGTCCAGGTATTTAATATTAGCAAAGTTATACATTGCTCTTACCTTAAAGCATATACCTGCAAAAAAGCCAGCCTCTGCTTTTATAAACGGCTGCACTTTGAATACATTGCTACCCGCCAGACTAACGCTGCCATCGGTATTAATTCCTGTGGGGGTGCCTGTCATCAGGTAGGTAGGCTGACCGCCTATGCCTATGGTAAAGCAGGTTCGGGTGCTCTTGTCTAGCATGGCGTCGCAGCCCCACTTCATATCCACACTTATTGGCACGCCCATATCCATAGTCAGGTAGTCATAGTTGTAAGTGTAGTTTGGTCCCAGCACTACATTGCCGGTGTTCCATTTATACACGTTGCCTCTTACTCCCACTGCTATTGCGAGTATGCTGTTTTCACCCATACCGGCCACAGGGAAGTAGGTACTGAAGCTCAAGCCATATACAGGCTTTGCAACCAGTTTCCTTCTCAGTGTAGTATCGAAAAGGTCGCCATTCATATCTACAGTGGTATAATGGTCTTTGTAATCGGCGGAGGCAAAAGCGAAAGAGAAACCAATGTCGTAGCGTTGGTATGATTTCACGCTTTGTCCATTTTCTTTCATGGATTTGTACTTTGCATAGCTACGCATAAAAGAGCCTTGTGCAAAGGCAAAACCCGGAACTACAGCAAAAATAAAAGCTAGCAAAGTAATCCGGGTGGGATTTAGCTTTCTCATAAAGAGTAAATTTGGACTCCAAAATATAAAAAAATTATTTTTTCAAAAGAATTATTATTCCACCGTTTACGCATATACTATTATTTTTTTAACCGATGATACTACCAGGCATATATATAGGAGAGACAGAGAAGAAGGGACGCGGCGTGTTCTCTAACGCTGAAATACTTGCTGATACTGTGATAGAGGTATCCCCGGTGATAGTGATGAGCTTTAAAGAACGAACATTGCTGGACAAGACTTTGCTGCACGATTATATTTTTGAATGGCTGGCTAATGGCAAGGAGCAGTGCTGCATGGCACTAGGTTATATACCCGTATATAACCATTCTTATACTTCCAACTGCGAATACTTTATGAACTATGATAACGATACCATACACATAAAAGCAGTGCGCAATATAGCAGCCAACGAAGAATTAACCATTAACTACAATGGTGACTGGGACGATGACCGGCCTGTATGGTTTGATGTAGCGCAGTAGGTTTAATAACCTCTACCCTCTTTCTGTTCCATGTAGTTCATAAAGGCGCGGTTTGCCACACGGTTACCACCCGGCGTAGGATAGTTGCCTGTGAAATACCAATCACCCTTATTATTAGGACAAGCATCGTACAAGCCTTCTATTGACTGATAGATGATATCTACATCTGCGGTTACGTCGTCGGGGCGCAGCATCTGGGCTATCTTTTTGCTTATCTCGTCAGCAGAGAAGTGTTCGTACACACCTTTTACAAAGTTTTCGGTATGCAGGTTCTTATTGTCTTCCGCTTCCTTACAGCAATTATATATCTCATTCAGCTTGCCACCCATGCCTTTTTCCTTTAGTAAGGCAACGGCAGCCTGGAAAGCAATGAAGTCGCCCATGCGGCTCATATCAATGCCGTAACAGTCGGGGTAACGGATTTGCGGGGCTGAGG
>JAFDXS010000232.1 GCA_018267795.1 Bacteroidota bacterium
AGGGTTGGCTGTAGATGATATTAAGGCCAGCGCAGTATCTATACAGCCGGGGGTATTAAGCTTTATCTCCGAGGCAACCTGATAATAAACCGCCTTTTCCTGCTCGTCTTTAGATTTGGGATTTGATGAAAGGGCCGGTTGGTATAAATATTTATTGGCAGATTGCAATGCCAGCTGATAATGGCCCTGCTGGTACTGCTCCTCAGCAAGGAACAGCCATCTATTTGCAGGCAGCTCAGGTATACTTACCTGAGCCTGTGCAAAATTTCCTATTACTATACTTGCAATGAAGCAAGCAAAACTCTTATTGAACTGCTTTTGTTTTCTTATCCTCATTCAACTCGTCCGGTTAAAAATGCCATGTCAGATTCAAACTAGGGATTAAAGGAAGCTGATATACGCGTGTATTAGTTAAGCGGTTTACATAGAAAATATTATTCCTGTCGTATAGGTTAGTTATACTGGCTGTAGCATCTAACAATGAATTTTTAGACAGCTTAAAGTCTTTCTTTACTGAGAAGTCAAGACGGTGATACCATGAAAGACGTCCGCCATTTATGTCTGATGCATACAGCGTAGCTATAGATCCATTGGCTGTCAGATAATTTGAGCCAAGGTTATTGCTAAGTGCAGGACCTATATTTTCATAGAAGCCTTGTGTTTGAGTGAATGGGAATGGAGAGCCTGCGTTGTAGCGTAATGAAATTTCCCAATCTCTTTTCTTTCCCGCGGTATAAGAACCTAATAAGTTCAGGTTAAAGCGGCGGTCGAATGGAGCAGGGTAGGTTTGTGCTGTGCCATCAGGGCCTATGTTATTGTAATTTACTTGCTGGAAAGATACTACACCCCAAAAATAAATACGTTTGTGGCTGTACTTTCCTGAAAGGTCAACACCAAATGCTTTACCCGTACCTGATGTAAAATCAGGATCAGATGCATATTGTTTATTGCGGTTCAGTATAATGTCCTGTGCGAAGTTTTTATACCATGGTTCCAGGTTCAGCTCTACCTGGTTTAGATCTACTTCCAGGCCACCCAATAAGTGATATGCTTTTTGCAGATTGGTGCTGATAGGATCGCCATTTACATTTTTTACGGTTTGGTCCGGGCTTAACAGGAAGCCGGTAAAGAAGTTTACTATATCGCGATCGCTTTTAGTGCTTATGATGTCCTGCGTGTAAACACCGGCAGCAAATTTCAGACGTACGTTTTCAGAAATATTATACTTTAAGCCCAGGCGTGGTTCAGGAGATACTTTAGATAACTCTGAATAGTACTGGAAGCGTATGCTTGGCTCCATTACAAACTTATCGCTGAAATCTTTGCGCCACATAACATACAAGCCTGCAAGCGTATTTTGGCGATCAAGTACTGTAGAATATCCATAGCCATTATAATAGTTGAGCGTAGTATGGAAACCTGAAACCTCAAGACCATATTTTAATTCGCTGTAGCCCGGCAGGAAGTTGGTAAGGTTAATTCCGGTTTCAAAGCCGCCAATGCCACTGCTTCTTGGGTTATAACCAGCTTCATTGTCATTTATTGTATAGTTTGAATAGGCAAACTTACCATCAATAAGTGTTGAGGAGCCTGAAGGAGAAACTGCGAATGTAGCGCCACCGCCTGTAGCAGTCCATTTAAAGTTAGCAGTTTCGTTATGCAATATCGGATCAAGCAATTGTGCGTTATCTGTAAAGTTGAAACCGAAAGCATTTACCTTACTACCGTTTTCTCCGATAACACTTACTTTACCATAAAGGTCTGTAAAACTGTAAGGCAGGCCGCTTTTGAAAGGCTCGCCAAAGCCGCCATATATTGATTTTGAAGTTTGATCCAGGTAGCTGTCTTTAAGAGACAATACATAAGTTATGCTGGTGCCATTATCTTTCTTCGCTTTCTTTATTGGCCCCTGCAGCATGGCGCGGGTCATGAAAGGAGAAACAGAAACGAGCCCTTCAGTACGGTTCTTATTGCCATCTATAGTATGTATATCCAGGATAGCAGAAGTACGGTTGCCATGCTCTGCATTAAAGCCTGCAGACTGTACATCCACACTGCGGATAGCATCCGTTTCGAATACGGAGAAAAGCCCTATGGAGTGGAAAGGATTATAAATAGTTACACCATCAAGCAAGATGCCCGTCTGTGCCGGTGAGCCGCCACGAATGTATAGCTGGCCGCCCTGGTCGCCGGTAAATACTACACCCGGTACCACCTGCAAAAACTGGGTAACATCAGGTTCGCCACCTACGCTGGGCAGCGATTTTATTTCTCTTGGAGTAATAGTAGTTGTACCTGCATTAATATGCGTTATTTTTTCAGTTTTATGTGCATTCACTTCCACACCGGTAAGCTGTACTTCTTTAGGCTCTATCGATAGCTTTTGAGAAAGTACCTGTCCTGCCTTGAGGGAAATTGTAACCTTAGCGGTATCATAGCCTACCAGGGTAGTGAACAGTTGATATATACCCGGTGGTAATTGGGGGATGCTATAGAAACCATTCACGTCTGTTTGTACACCATATTTAGTGCCTAAAAGGCGCACATTTGTATATATAAGTGGCTCCCCTGTTCTTTTATCATAAACGAAGCCTTTAATTGTGCCCGTAGTAGTTTGTTGAGCAAATGAGGCAAAAGATAGAAGCAGCAGTATAGCACTTATTAAATACCTGCGTTTTTGCAGCATATAAAATGGTTTAATTGTACAATGGATTGGTTAAAGATGAACAAAGATAGGGATTACCATATAGTGACCAAAAGCTTTTATCCTCATGTAATCATCATGGAATTGTAATATAATTTATATTTTAATTGACTGCCGTGAAGCGTTATTAGAGGGAGATATTAGATTTAATGGCCGGATATTTTTTAAAACTGCTAAATTGGTATTATGAAAATCTTTTCAGCTGCACAGATACGCGCTTGTGATGCCTACACGATACATGCTGCAAATATGAATTCTGCAGACCTGATGGAGCGTGCGGCAGCAAGATGTGTAGATTGGATAACGGAACGATTTCCCCGCGATACGCTGTTCGTGATACTTTGCGGCAGCGGTAATAATGGCGGCGATGGCCTGGCAATAACCCGTATGCTGCATAACCTGGGGTATAGCGTAAAGGCATTTCTCCTTAGGCTTACAGCAGAGTTGTCTGAAGATTGCAGAATTAACTATGAGCGGCTGCACGGTATAGACAGCAACCTGGTAAGCATTATGCAGCCTGAAACATTTATTACAGATATACCAGAAAATATTATTGTATTAGATGCATTGCTTGGCACGGGGCTCAATCGTCCTGCATCCGGCTGGGTGGCTGCCTTTATAGAGCAGATAAATGAGCTGCCTAATAGAAAAATAGCAATAGACATACCAAGTGGCCTGCCGGCGGATAGTGTACCCGGTAAGGGGGCTGCTATAATAAGGGCTAGTGATACCCTTAGCTTCCAGTTTTATAAAAGAACATTTTTTCATACAGAAACAGGCGGCCTTGCAGGTAATATACATATTCTGGATATAGGTCTTAATGAAACCTTTATCAATGGTACGCATACGCAATACCATGCTGTAGATGAAGAAGTAATTGAAGGCATATATAAGCCAAGAACCCAATTTTCTCATAAGGGTACCTATGGCAATGTGTTGATGATAGGCGGCAGCTATGGCAAAATTGGGGCAATTACCTTGAGCTCCAAAGCGGCATTGCATGCCGGTGCAGGCCTGGTAACAGCGTTAGTGCCCGAATGCGGCTACAATATATTACAAACGGCTGCGGCAGAGGTAATGTGCCTGACAAGCGGTGTAAAACACATTGAAGAAATACAGGATTGGGAAAAATATAAAGCAATAGGTATAGGCCCCGGCCTGGGTACAGAGACCGCCACTGCTAAGGCCTTTGCTGCATTTATAGATGAATGCAAGATGCCCATAGTAATAGATGCAGACGGGCTAAACCTTTTGGCAAAACAGAACGAATTATTAGGGAAAATTCCACCGAATTCTATTCTTACACCACATCCCAAAGAGTTTACGCGCCTGTTTGGCGAAAGTATAGACAGTATGATGCAACTGGAGCATGCACGCACCCAAGCCATGCGATACAATATTTTTATAGTACTAAAGGGGCATTATACTGCCATAGTTACTCCTGAAGGAGATTGCTGGTATAACCTTACCGGCAATGCGGGTATGGCTACCGGAGGTACAGGAGATGTGCTTACCGGCATAATAACAGGCCTGCTTGCACAAGGCTATGAATCACATGATGCAGCTATACTGGGTGTATATCTGCATGGCCTGGCAGGCGATATTGCCGCTGCCGAACTTTCACAGGAAGCTTTAGTAGCGGGCGATATTATTGCTCAGCTGGGAAAGGCTTTTTTATCTATTGCTAAATAAACTCGTAGCCTATATCTTTCCTGTAATACCTTCCTTCATATTCTATATGGGCGGCATTTGCGTAGGATGTTGCCAGTGCTTCTTTAATAGTGTTGCCGTAGGAAGTAACGGCTATTACCCTTCCGCCATTAGTGAGTACATCAGCATCTTTCTGTACCGTTCCTGCGTGAAAAAGGATGCTATCGCTTACCCTCCCAAAGCCGCTCATCAGTCTGCCTTTGGGGTAGCTGCCGGGATAGCCTTCTGATACCAACATTACTGTACATGCGGCTCGTGGGTCATGCTGCACGGTCACTTCATTTAGTTTTTCTTCCTGCATCTTCAGTATCATTTCCACCAGGTCATTTTGCAGGCGGGGCATTACTACCTCTGTTTCAGGGTCGCCCATGCGGCAGTTATATTCTATTACATATGGGTCGCCATTCACATTTATCAAACCAAAGAATATAAATCCCTGGTAAATGATGTTTTCCAGCTTAAGCCCCTG
>JAFDXS010000233.1 GCA_018267795.1 Bacteroidota bacterium
AAGTTTTAAATTGATCAGCTGGTTATGAATTTCATACATAGGTACAAAGCTTTAATCTTTAGTGCCGCTACTGCATTAGCGTGTGTAGGTGGATATACCACTGTGCGTGCGCAAACCTACCTTGAAACATTTGGCCAAAACAGGATACAATACAGGAAGTTTGGCTGGAAATATTTTGATACAAAACATTTTAGAATATATCATTATGATGCTGCAGGCAGGCAATTGGCCCGCTACGTTTCAGAGGAGGCAGAGAAAGATATAAATGCGCTGGAGCGTGAGATAGGCGGACAATTCCCCAAGCGTTTCAATATTATTCTTTACAATAACTACGACGAATACAAACAAACTAATATAGGCCAGCAATATGACGGGCAGATACAGGACGCGGGCCATACAGGCAGCCTTGACCTGGTGGGCGACAAGCTGGTAGTATATTTTACAGGTGAGCATGTAGACCTCCGCAGGCAGATTCGTGCCGGCATAGCACAGGTGGTTATGCAGCGAATGATGTTTGGTCAAAGCCTGCGGGAGATGGCCAAAAATTCCGTTTCAATGAATTTACCACCTTGGACAACCCAGGGGTATATAGCCTACATAGTAGATGGCTGGGATACAAAAACAAACAGCGATTGGAAGAACCTCCTGGAGCACAAACCTACTACCGGTTTTTTTGATCTATCGGAAGAGCAACCTGAACTTGCCGGTAAGGCTTTCTGGCGTTTTATGGATGAACGCTATGGCAAAAGTTACATAAAGAGATTGCTCTACGCCATGCAGGAAAAAAATAGCCTGAATCAGGGTGCAAAGAAGGTACTTAACCTGAAAATAACCCAGGTATATGATTCGTGCATAGCCTTTTACAAGGCCATCTATGCAGCTGATGCGCAAAAGGCTGCTCCGCAGGACACGAGCAAAAACCTGATAACAATAGCTGTGCCTAATGACAATACCAGTGTAAGAAATATAAGAGTATCGCCAAGGGGCGAGGATGTTGCCTATGTAACGTGGAAAGACGGTGAGTACAAAGTATTTATACAACACACGCAGCACGAAAGGTTGTTATCACCCATTCTGGAAGGAGGCATGAAGGATTATAATGAGTCCCCGGATCCTAATTATCCTTTGCTCGCATGGTCCAACAATGGATATAAGCTTGCCATACTGTACAAAAAGGGAACGCAAACAAGGCTGCGTATATACAATTCATTTAAGGCAAGAATTGAAAACTACATAATACCGGCCAATAGATTTGATCGGGTGCTGGGTATGAGTTTTATGGAGGATGATGATAACATCGTATTCTCTGCCATAAAGAAAAGCCAGACAGACCTGTACCAATTTACAATTCGCGGGTCCCGGATGACTAACATTACCAATGATCCATGGGATGACCTGGACCCTTGGTTTGTGAGCGGTGGCACCAAGAGGGGAATATTGTTTTTATCGAACAGGCCAAAGCCCAACCTGAATGTGCCTGTCCAGGTAAATGAATTGCCCACAGGGCCAATGAACGTTTTCTTTTACGATACCAAAACCAAACGTTCGGAGCTATTACAATGTTCTAATGTAACAAGCGGTAATGTATCTCAACCTATACAATATGGCAGCGAAAATTTTGCTTACCTGTATGATGCCAATGGTATAAAGAATGAGTACGTTGTACTCTTTGGAAGAGACAGACTTAATCACGATTCTGCCTATGCAATGGCAGTAACAAATTATCCGTCTAACATTATTAGTCACCAGTATAACCCCGCAAGCAACCAGGCGGCAAACGTAATACAGGAGGGCAGCAAATATGTGGTGCATTACACCCCATTGCAGATACCAGATAAAAATGCAACACCACTGCCCCTGCAGCCTACCAGTCTTATGGCTACGAAGAAGGAAGATTCAAGCAAGGCTGCTGGCACTGAAAGCTTATTCCCTTTACAGCCTCAGCATCGCAGAAGAAGGCACAGCAGGAGCGATATGAATGCCGATGCAATAAATGAAGGTAATAATAGCCCGATAGTAAAGGGCGGCAATGCATTCCAAAGCGAGTTTACTGATACAGCACAACATACGGCCATAAATAACAATACTGCAAATGAAGCAACAAATGCAGAAGTAAAAGCAACAGAGCCTGCAGACAGCACCCTGCTTACTGAAATAAATGACAGCAGCTATCTGAAAATGCGTGCTGCTCCATACAGGCTTAGCTTTAAACCTGATTTCTTTACGGTAAGGGTAGATAACAGTATCCTGTTCAATCAATACCAATCCTTCAATAATAATGGTGGCGCATATACTAATCCGTCACTGGGCGGCCTGGTAACACTAAGCCTGAACGACCTAATGGAGAACCATCGTTTTACGGGTGGTTTTCAGCTGCCGGTGAATTTTGCGGGCACTACTTACTTTATTCAGTACGAAAACTTTGAACACAGGATAGACTGGAGCTTCCTTTACCTGCGTACCGAAAGCTATTTTAATTACCTTATCACTTATGTAGATAATACAGGCCAGCCGGTATTGCAAAAAGATCAGCTAGGCAAAGCAGTGACTAATATGGTACAAGGTGGGGCAAGCTATCCGCTTGATCATAACAGGAGTATAAAATTCCGTACAGCGTTGCGCGAAGATGTACTGCGACTCAAATCAGTAGATACACTCAGCTTGTTGTATGATGTACCAAACAACAAACAGTTCTGGTCATTAAGCAGGCTCGAATATGTATTTGACAACACTAGAAATCCTTTCCTGAATATTAGGAATGGCTTCAGGTATAAGTTCTATGGTGAATACCTGTACGGCCTTAACAACGGAAATAGGAACTGTTACAACATAGGTACAGACATACGCTACTACCAGAAGATCTATAAAAACTTTATCTGGGCTACAAGGGTAGCGGCAGAGCATTCTGACGGTAATAGCAAAGTAGTTTTTTACCTTGGCGGTGTTGACAATTGGATAGGTGCTAAATACGATGACTATGTACCTATAAATGGTGGTCCATATTCTTTCCAGGCTTTAGCAACTAACTTACGTGGCTACAACCAGAACGCAAGGAACGGGAATACCTATGCGTTAATAAACACAGAATTCCGCCTGCCAATATTAACCACCTTCATGAAGAAGCCAATAAAGTCTGCTATACTGAAGAACCTGCAGGCCGTAGCATTTTTAGATGCAGGGTCGGCCTGGAATGGTCTGCTGCCTACAGAGGATAATAGTGCCGGTAACTACGTATATCCTACGCCCGGCACCCCTAACCCGGGATTAGTAAATCTTAATTTAACTACTCCCTACAGTGGTGGCATAGCATGTGGCTATGGCTTAGGACTGCGCACTTTGCTGCTTGGCTATTTCCTGAAGGTAGATGCAGCCTGGAATGTGGATGGTGCTAAGAAGCCAATATGGTATGTATCTATAGGAACGGACTTCTAAATATTTATCAAGAGATAAAATAAATAAAGGCCGGTATTACCGGCCTTTATTCTTCGTTCACATATATGCGTTTCACCCGTTGGGAAATGCCTGTCATTATCTCATAAGAAATAGTATCTGCCCATTTTGCTATCAAGCTCACCGGTAACTCCGGGCTAAATACTATCACTTCATCACCTTCTTTTACATCAGGTATATCAGTTATGTCCACCATGCACATATCCATAGCTATTATACCTACGGTACGCGCTTGCTGTCCGTGTATCAGTACATATGCATTGCCGTTGCTTAGCTTGCGGGGATAACCGTCCGCATAGCCTACACAGATGGTCGCTATACGCATAGTATTTTCGGCTACGGCTTTGCGGCCATAACCAATAGTTTCTGTTGGCGGAATAACTTTTATTTGGGCAATGGTTGTTTTAAGCGTGCTTATCTGCTTTAGCTGTTCCTTCAGCACATCACTGCTGTCTATGCCATAGAGGCCTATGCCTAGCCGCACCATATCATATTGTAATGATGGGTGTCGAACAATAGCCGCAGAGTTGCACAGATGTCTCAGCGGTTTGTTAGGCAGCTGCTCCATAAGAGATGCGCTCATCTGCTCAAAATTATTACCCTGCTGCCTGGTGAAGTCGTCTTTGGTGGGGTCTTCACTTGCCGCGAGGTGGCTGAAGATACTCGCTACATGTATGTGTTCATTGTTCAGCAATCGTTGTTTTAATTCACCTATTTCATCGGCTATAAAGCCAAGACGATGCATGCCGGTGTCCAGCTTTATATGAATAGGATAGCTTTTTACATTCAGCGTTTGAGCAATATGTGTAAATGCCTCCAGCGATCGGATATTAAAGATCTCAGGCTCGAGCTTCCACGATATCATCCTGTCGAATGAAGTATCGTCCGGGCTCATCACCATGATCGGCATTGTGATGCCCGCCTTTCGTAATGCAATACCTTCATCGGTATAGGCAACCGTGAGATAATCAACACCGGAGAATTGCAATGTCTGCGCTATCTCTGCACTGCCGCTGCCATAGGCTGATGCCTTCACCATCGCCATTGTTTTCACTCCCGGGTTTAAATGAGAACGAAAAACATTTAGGTTATGCGTAAGCGATGAAAGGTTTATGGATAATACCGTTTGGTGAATTTTCTGCTCCAGTAGCGTGCCTATTTTTTCAAAGGTAAATAAGCGTGCACCCTTCAGCAGTATAGCCTCGTTATCAAATGTAAGGAGATGAAAGTTTTTAAGAAACTCCTCGGTCGATTTAAAAAATATGCTCCGTAGTTTTTTATGTTTTCTGAAAGCTGCTTTATTCCTGTACAGAGCAGGGCCGATGCCTATAAAGCGCTGTATGTTACGTCTGCTTACAGAGCTGGCCACTTCCTCATACAGGTCAGTATCCGACTTGCCGATCTGTAGCAAATCTGAAAGAATAACTGTAT
>JAFDXS010000234.1 GCA_018267795.1 Bacteroidota bacterium
TCATTTCTTTTTTATATGTAATGTCATGAATAGCAGCTACCCATTTGATGCGCCTGATGGCATTGGTAAGAAATACTTCATTTGCGGTGTGTAATTCCCCTAAAATTAATGGGGTTTCCTTCACCGATATTTGCTGTGCGGCAAGCGCAGCAATGATGTGGCGGCGCATAACGCCCGCTACGCAGCCCTCTGAAAGCGGGGGGGTGTATATAACATTATCCTTTACCCAGAAGATATTTGCGATGGTGCTTTCTATGATATTGCCGGAAGTATTGACTATTAGTGCATCATTGCAGCGTTGTTGTTTTGCCTGTTGTGCTGCCATAGCATAGATAAGCGCATTGCAGGACTTGAGATTGGCGAGGCTGTCCATGCTTTTTTGTAAGCCATTAGCAATGCAGAGCTGCAGGCCATTTTCATTCAGTGATAATAGTTCCCGCTGCAGGGGGAAGCATTCTATGATGTAATGCGGTTTTTGATCGGCAGCATCGTAAAGACCACCATTGCCGGCATAAACCTGGAGGCGTATGCGGCAAAGGGTTTCAAGCTTATTCTTCTTTACTGTTCTTAAAACTTCTTCCTCAAGATGTGCGATGGTAAATAGGCGCGGGATATCGAAATGCAGCTGCTGCAAGCCGGAAAAAAGACGCTCCCAGTGATACTGCTTCAACTCTATTTGGCCCTCGCGCAGCAACATGGTTTCGAACAGGCCGTAGCCATAGCGAAAAGCCCTGTTGCTACAACTAACAGATGCCTCGGAAGCATGAAAGAGCTGACCATCGATATTGATATAATTCAAAATGTATATGGGTGTTTGTAAAGCTGCGGGATAAAAGTATAAACATTCGGGCATTTGCTATGCCGATGATGTGCAATTTGTACTTTTGCACAAATTCTGAAAGCAATGAAGTTTGAACAAGCCGTTTCGGTGCAATGGATAGCCGATTTTATAGGTGCAAAACTGGTAGGAGATGCTGAGCAAATGGCAACAGGGATAAATGAAATTCACAAGGTGCAGAAAGGCGATATTTCTTTCGTTGACTTTGAGAAGTATTACAATAAATGCCTGCATTCTGCCGCAACGGTTATTATAATAAATAAAGAAGTGGAATGCCCCGCAGGTAAGACGCTACTGGTGACCGCTGATCCTTTCAGCGCATACGTGAAGATCGTGAAACGTTTTCGTCCCTTTGAGCCTGCCAATAAAATGATAAGCGATACGGCAGAGATAGGTGAAGGTACACATCTGCAGCCCAATGTGTTTGTAGGTAATCATGTGAAGATCGGTAAGAACTGTTTGATACATCCGAATGTGACCATATATGATCATACAATAATTGGTGATAATGTAATAATACACGCGGGTACTGTGCTGGGCGCTGATGCGTTTTACTTTAAGCGCAGGAAAGAGCGCGAAGTGCAGTATGATAAGATGGTGAGCTGCGGCCGTGTGATAATAGAAAGCGATGTGGAGATAGGTGCGGGCTGTACCATAGATAAAGGCGTGAGTGGAGATACCATAATAGGCCAGGGCACAAAACTTGATAACCATATACATATTGGTCACGGAGCGGTGATAGGTAAGAATTGCCTGTTTGCCGCACAAGTAGGCATAGGCGGTAAAGCCATAATAGAAGATGAAGTGATATTGTGGGGCCAGGTAGGTGTGAGCAAAGACCTGGTGATAGGTAAAGGCGCTATCGTATATGCGCAAAGCGGCGTGCCAAGCAGCATAGAAGGCGGTAAAGTTTACTTTGGCAGCCCGGTAGAAGAGGCAAGAACAAAGATGAAGGAACTAAACTGGATAAAGCGAATACCGGAGCTTTGGGAAAAAATAACTAAAAATGACTAGGACCGATGGCTGCGCTGCAGCCATTCGTTTTTTAAGAGACCTGTGATCACTACGTCCTCCAGCATGCCATTCCTGAGCGAGCTTTGGCGTATTACCCCTTCTACTTTGAAGCCGAGCCTTTCGGCAGCGCGGGCGCTACGTATGTTCTGCGGAATGAAGTGAATCTCTATTTTATTAAGCCCGGGTTTTTCAAAAAGGAAATCGATGAAGCGGGTGAGACAGGTGTGCAGGATGCCTTTGCCCTCATACTCCTTAGTGAGCCAATAGCCGAGCTGGGCTTTCTTCAGCTTGTGGTCCCAGTGGTGCATACCTATGCTGCCAATGATGCGGCGCTTGTGAAATATGCCAAGAGCAATGGACTCCTGGTACTGCATCTGCACCAGGGACTGCTGTATGAACTGCTGCGAATGCTCAGGGCGCAAGGTTTGGTCTACCCAATCGAACCAGGGTCGCAGGTGCTCACGCGACTCGTTGATAGCACGGAAAAGCTCCGGAGCATCATCGAGCTGGTAAGTACGCAGCAACATCTCGTTGTCTATGAGTATAGATACCATAGACTGTGAATATAATAATATTAATGTTTAAAATGGCGTGTGCCGGTTAGTACCATGGCCATGCCGTTGTCTTTGCAGTATTGTATGCTATCGTTGTCGCGAACGGAGCCACCCGGCTGTATTACGGAAGTAATGCCGGCCTCGTGGGCTATGGTTACGCAATCATTGAATGGGAAAAAGGCATCTGATGCCATAGCGGCACCCTGCAGTGAAAAGCCAAATTGCTTTGCCTTTTCTATAGCATTGCGCAGGGCATCAATACGGCTTGTTTGTCCGCAACCTTTACCTATCAGCTGCTGATCCTTAACCAAAGCAATGGCGTTTGATTTGAGGTGTTTGCAAACGATATTGGCAAACTGAAGGTCTTGTTTTTCTGCCTCTGTAGTTTCATGTGCGCCTACTTCTGTCCAACTGGCATAGTTCTCGGTGTCGGCATCCTGAGCCAATACACCATTAAGGATACGCTTGTATTCTTTTTTAGGATAAAAAGTTTTCTTCTGTCTTAGCAGGTTGCGGTTCTTTTTGCTTTTTAATAAGGTAAGCGCTTCTTCATCAAATTCAGGCGCTATGAGTATCTCGAAGAAAAGCTCGTTAATCTTTTGAGCAGCTTCTAAAGTAATTGGCTGGTTGGTGATGAGTACGCCGCCAAATGCACTTTCAGGGTCGCCGGCGAGTGCTGCTGTCCATGCCTCTGTTACATTTTTTCTTACAGCTACGCCACAAACATTGGTATGTTTAATAACTGCAAAAGCAGGATCATTAAACTCAGATATTAACTGGCAGGCAGCATCTACGTCTACCAGGTTATTATAAGAAAGTTCCTTGCCGTTCAGTTTCTCAAACAGCTCATCGAGATCGCCGTAGAATGATGCGCCCTGGTGCGGATTTTCGCCGTAGCGTAATGGATGCCTTTGGCCAAAAGATATCTGGAAATTATGTGAAACTGAGGTGCGGTTAAAATATTCGGCAATTGCCACGTCATAATGTGCGCATTCGGTGAATGCCGCTGCTGCGAAAGCTCTGCGATCTTCGAGAGAAGTGGCACCATGTTGCGTATTTAGCAACTCCAGCAAATCAGCGTACTGATTGCGTGATGCTACTATACATACATCTTTAAAGTTTTTACCTGCAGCGCGGATAAGCGATACACCGCCAATATCTATTTTCTCAATGATCGTCTTTTCCTCATCAGTCTGCTTTATTGTTTCCTCGAAAGGGTAGAGGTCTACAATGACAAGATCGAGCAGGGGTATTTCATATTCCTTTACGTGCTTCTCATCATCTTCAAAATCGCGCCTGGCCAGGATACCGCCAAATACCTTTGGGTGCAATGTTTTTACACGGCCGCCAAGGATGGAGGGATAGCTGGTAACTGTTTCTACTGCTGTACATGGAATGCCTAACTTTTCGATGAAAGACTGTGTGCCACCTGTAGAGTAGATATGCACATTCAGCTCATGCAGTTTGCGAACTATTGGCTCCAGGCCATCTTTGTAAAAAACAGATATCAGCGCAGATTTTATTGTACGATCCATGTAAACGAGGAATTTGAGCCGCAAAGATACTAAGCTTTAGGTATAGCTTAAAATTCATCTAATATAAAAGCCCCTTTGTCTGATACTGCATGGACCTGGATATGGGACATAGTGGCAGCATCCAGACATTTTTCTATTGTTTTCCGGCTATTGTTTGCAGCGAGTATAATGAGTTTGGGAGAGAAGATATGTTGTAGCTGCTCGAGGTTGATATTGTTTGATTTATAATTAATAATTATATAATCAACCGGGAAGGGACGGCTGGTGTAAGGGAGGTCTTCATTTAAGAGTAAGACTTTGTATTTGCCAAAACTGAGAATTTCATTATTTATCGCCGGACTTTGCTGCCAGGCATGCCATGCTGTGTGGGCTGGTTTTAAGGTGTAGTCTTTTTTATCCTGGGTAATGACCGTATCCGTATGCAAGATGCTGTAGTATTTGCCCCGGATAAGCTCTACCTGTGCTGTGTGATTGATGTTATAGACGACAAGCCTGCTTTGGTGCAAAGCTGCCCACTCATCTGTGCATAGCAGGCAAAGTAAAATGCAGCACGACGCAATGCTAAGGAACAATGCGTTTTTTCTTTTCTTTAATAGGAATACCACAAGGCCTGCAATGCAGCAGTAAAGGATCAATAGCTCAATAACCGATAGCGATAAGAAATGAAAAGGGGTGGGATTGAAGGTCTGTAGCTTGTATACCAATGCATTGAAATGAACTGCTATGAATGTGGTGACTGCTGCAAGTGCCGATGCAATGGATGATATGCCGCTAAAGACTACCACTAGCATGCCCAGCACTAATACAATGCCCATGAAAAGGAAGGCAAGGACATTAGATATAATGAACAACAGTGGGAATAGATGGAAATAGTAAATGATGAGCGGAGCCACCAGTATCTCTGCTGCAATACTTGCGGCTATTGTTTGCCATAG
>JAFDXS010000235.1 GCA_018267795.1 Bacteroidota bacterium
CGTTGGTGCTACTGTAGTGCCTGTATCGCCCACCAGGCTTCTGTACCAGCGCAGGTTTTTACCTGTTGCCTGCAGTGGTACCGGCGTACCGCCCACGCAGTAATATACAGGGCTTTTGACGATCGGGTTCACTGCAAGGTTAGGGTGCAGCGTTATGTATAGCGTGTCAGCCTGGCAGGCAGCCGTAGAGCCTACGGCTCTCAGTATTGCAGGCGTTGTATCTATAGATACATTTATAGAGGTACCATAGCTTGGGTATATTGTATTACCAGTCAACGATATCCAGTTC
This sequence comes from Bacteroidota bacterium, assembly GCA_018267795.1. Classification (GTDB taxonomy): domain Bacteria; phylum Bacteroidota; class Bacteroidia; order Chitinophagales; family Chitinophagaceae; genus SZAS-30. The sequence continues at coordinate 290 of JAFDXS010000235.1, forward strand.
CAGTTCAGGTAGCCACCATTTATTATACTTACAGGTATTATACTGTTTTTGCACACTCTGGCAGTATCGCCTGATGTAAATGCTGTAGTATCGCCAAAGTCTGTCCATTTAGGTTTTGTAGAAAGGAAAGCTGAATCAAGATCGCCTTTTCTCAGTATGTAGGCATAAGCAAAAGTTAAGCTATCGCCAGGCACAAGGTCACCCAATCTAAATACCAATCCTATACCCTGGTCCTGCGTATTTGAACCTGTATATTGATAATTTACGGTATCCCCACGTCCTTCATATTTGCCATACATACTATCCAGGGTGCCTGCTGTAGGACTAAGCCCTGCATCTATTATAAAGCATTTCGCACGACAGTCAAGGGTACCGAGTCCAAGGAACGCACTGGCTATCTGGGCACCTGTTGAGGTAAGGCCTATCGCCGATACCAGTGTTCTGTTTTGCGGATTAGGCAGTTTGTATTCTATTTTATTATACGTAGTAAAGTTTCCTGTTTCCGGTTCTGCATTATCAGGGTCCAGTGTTCTTAGGTAATAGATATCGTGCTTGGTCTGGCTGCTTTTATTCGTAAGCGTGATGTAAACAGTAAAGTAAACATTATTCGTGTCCAGCGTAGTTATCTGTGTTATTTGCAGGCTGTCATAGCGGCCTCGCCATATGCCCGTACGCTTTTTGCCCACGGCACTGTACGAAAGGTTGGCACCTGTAAGGCCTGCAGGAAATGTAGTACTGCAACTGTTTTGGTTCCATGCATCTTTTTGCACGCCATTTACCATTATGCTCCAGCCTTCCTGTGGGGTACCGGGTAAAAAGTAATCGCCATAGTAAGGGTAAGGCGTACCTACTGTCCAGCCATCTTTATCAGGATCTGCAACAAAGCCCAGGTTTTGGCCTGAGCTGGCACAGGCACTGCCGCAGTCAGGTGAGTTTTCTTCGCCAGCCGGTCCTTTAGGGTGAAAGCCTGTAGGGGTATTCACACTGGAGCCGTAAGCGCCATTCCAGTTGATACCTACTTCTATATAGTTACCCTGCAGAAATACATTACAGCTGTCCAGCTGTGCTTTCGCGTGCTGTATTACCAGCAGCGCAGCCAGGGTAAGGAGTAATTTTATCGGGTAAAGTTTTTTCATTATTAGCTACTTTTTACAGTAAATAAAAAAATTGTTTCTTAGTTAGCAGCCGCTTGTTTTGTAAAGGGCACACTATACACTTTGCTATTGCCGGCATCATATATGTTCAGCACATATACTCCTGCCGCCAGGCCTGAGATATCAAATTGTTTGTTGTAGTTTGCTGCTGCCTGTTCAGGCTTCCAGGTATATTTTGTATGGCCTGCGGCGTCTGCTATTTTCAGGCTTAGGCCCATAGGGTTTGGCGTGTTCAGGTTCACGTTCAGCGTATTGCCTATCGGCTTGGGGCTAAGGTTGTAGTTAACGTTTATATGCTCCTCACCTTTGCTCGTCATCTTTATCACATCAAAGTGGCCCCAATACCTGCCGGGGTCGGTTTCTGACTGCAATGCAGTCTGCGCTATTACCATATGGCTTACGCTTGCCAGAGCCAGCACCATAAATATCTTCTTCATAATTACAAAAACTATTACGTTATATACTTAATACGCTGTATTAATAGACAGCCTGAAAAATAATTTAGTTTGCTTTTCTATTAATAAAATGAGGTATTCGCTGCAAGCAAACGTTAATATTTCCACTATAAATTTAACGTATTTTGTTATTTTAATAAAATTATTATATAAAAAAAGGAGGGCAATGCCCTCCTTTTTCGTTTTCGATTATATAATAGTCTTTTATGCTTCCTGCTTCATCATTTTAGCAAATTTCTTGCGGTCTTCTTCGTCCAGCATTATTTTGCGCAGGCGTATGCTTTGCGGCGTTACTTCTATACACTCGTCCTGTTGTATGTATTCCATACATTCTTCCAGTGTCATCTGTATTTTAGGTGTTATGCGTACAGAATCATCACTACCGCTGGCACGCATGTTGGTCAGCTTTTTAGCTTCCGTCACATTCACCACCAGGTCTCCCGGTTTTATGTGCTCACCTATCACCTGGCCTGCATATAGCTCCTGTCCCGGATCTATAAAGAAAGCACCGCGATCTTGTAATTTATCTATAGAGTAAGCAGTAGATGTACCACCCAGCTTTGCTACCAGTACACCATTGCTGCGGCCCGGTATAAAGCCTTTCCATGGTTTGTACTCGTTAAAGCGGTGCGCCATTACAGCTTCACCTGCCGTATTGGTAAGCATCTGCGAGCGCAGGCCTATCAATCCACGTGACGGTATTTCAAACTCCAGGTGCTGCATCTGGCCTTTTGTTTCCATGATGTGCATTTCACCTTTACGCTGTGTTACCAGGTCTATCACCTTACCGCTGAATTCAGCAGGCACGTCCACCACCAATATTTCATACGGCTCGCTCTTGCGGCCATCTATTTCTTTTGTTATTACCTGCGGCTGGCCTACAGTCAGCTCATAGCCTTCGCGGCGCATGGTTTCTACCAGTACGCTCAGGTGCAGGATACCACGGCCATATACCAGGAATTTATCAGCATCATCCGTTTCTACTACACGCAGTGCAAGGTTCTTTTCCAGCTCTTTCATTAACCTGTCGCGTATGTGGCGGCTGGTAACGAATTTACCTTCTTTACCAAAGAATGGCGAGTTGTTGATGCTGAACTGCATGTTCATTGTCGGCTCATCTATAGGGATGATCGGCAATGCTTCAGGATTTTCAAAATCAGCTATTGTTTCACCTATCTGGAAGCCTTCTATACCTACCACAGCGCATATATCGCCGGCCTGTACTTCAGTTACTTTTCTTTTGCCCATGTTTTCAAACACGTACAGTTCTTTCACCTTGCTGCGTACCATGCTGCCGTCTTGCTTGCATAGCATTACGTTCTGGCCTTCTTTTATCACGCCGCGAGTTATCTTACCTATAGCTATACGGCCAAGGAAGGTAGAGTAGTCGAGCGAGGTGATCTGCAATTGCAGGTTACCTTCTTCTACTTTTGGCTCAGGTACTTTTTCAAGTATTGTATCCAGCAGTACAGTTATATCTTCAGTTGGGGTCAATGAGTTGTTGAACCAGCCTTGTTTTGAAGAACCGTATAGGGTAGGGAAGTTCAGTTGTTCTTCAGTAGCATCCAGCTGGAAGAATAATTCGAATACAGCATCATGCACTTCGTCAGGGCGACAGTTTGGCTTGTCCACCTTGTTTATCACCACTATTGGGTGCAGGTTCAGGTTTAGCGCTTTCTGCAGTACGAAGCGTGTCTGTGGCATTGGGCCTTCAAAGGCATCCACCAGCAGCAGCACACCATCAGCCATTTTCAACACGCGTTCCACCTCACCACCAAAGTCAGCGTGACCCGGAGTATCAATTACGTTGATTTTCACGCCTTTGTAAGTTACGCTCACGTTCTTACTCAGGATGGTAATACCGCGTTCACGTTCCAGGTCGTTGCTGTCCATTATCAGCTCACCGGTTTCCTGGTTGTCGCGAAATACGTTTGTCGTATGCAGAATCTTATCTACAAGCGTGGTTTTACCGTGATCTACGTGCGCAATAATTGCTATGTTACGAATATCCATAAATGTTTTTCCTGCCCTATCGCCTCAGCATTCCTGCAGGAATTGTTTAATTTTCCCCTTTAACAATTAACCCATCCTCGAAGGGAATATAAGGATGGGCTTTAATTCAGGGCGCAAAGGTACGGAATTAAAGCCGTATAGCCATATCATTAATAAGTTAATTATAAGAGAATTTTAGAGGTTTTGTGGCCCTTGGTTTCAGCGCAGCACCAATACCGTACACAGCACAACAAGAAATATGAGTAGGTCAATAATGAACGCAATGCTCCACAGGTAGCCGCGGGAAATGTGCTGATTATAATAATAGAAAAACTGCCTCTTCTTAGCCTGGTTTATAAAATAGCCCGCAAGGAAATCTGTTATTAGCTTTAGCAGCAGCAATACAGGCAGCATACTTACTCCGTATTTCCAGAATAACCAGCAACACATAGCCGAAAACACAATGCCCGGCAAACTAAACGACCTGTAGAAATAAAATATGGAATTGATATGCTTAATGTGCATAAACCTTTAACGCACAGCATTTAGCTTTTATTTTATTCTTCTCATAAAAAAATGAGGGGCCTGTATAAGCCCCTTATTTTCTGTTAATTATGATCTTTTTAATCCCTGTGTATGTTTATTGTTCTTTTCTTCTGGCGTATTTCAAAATATAGCATCCTGTTCTGGTCTATGGTCATGTCCGCCAGTTGTGAGAATTGTGTTGGTTTAAATTTGTCATCAAATGCCGCCGGGCTTAGTGTCACAGTATAGTGCCCGTCTGGTACGTTAAAGAAGAATTCTCCATTGGCATCAGTAAGGGTAGAGAAGGTTACATTATCGTCAGATGTCGCCATCACTTTTACATTGGCCGGATCAAAACGTACGTTGGATGATGAATCTATTATTACGTTCAGCTTGCCCGCCAGCACTTTACTT
>JAFDXS010000236.1 GCA_018267795.1 Bacteroidota bacterium
ACAGGTGTACTGTACCTTGGGAAAATGTATTTATGCAACCCGCATCTTTCAGTGGCAGTAAGCGCTACTTTTATTCCGTTGTCCAAAGCAACTGCATAATATCCCGGATGTGCTTCTTCATTTGCATGACTAAACGTAACTCTATAATCCTTTGCAGTATCCGGTATCAGGCCCACACTTGGCATCACAGATATATCACACCAATCCCCTACTCCTGTACCGCTTAAATGCATATGACTAAAACCGGCTATAGCATTGCTACTGTAGTTATAGCCACTGCACCAGTCCCAGCCTTGTGTACCATTATCCGGGCTTAACTGAACCATGCCAAATGGGACCGTGGCACCCGGATAGGTGTGCCCATGCCCACCTGTGCCTATAAAGGGATCTACATACTGTGTAAGGTCTTGCGCCTTTGCAGCATTTAATGCAAACAATAGCATCACAGCGAGCATGCAATTATTTCTTATTGCCTTATAAAACAAATAAGAATTTTCATGAAAACGTATCATACAGATGATCTTATCTTAAGGATATCGATTAAAAATAGGAATTAGTTCCTCTTTACAAAAGTATAATTATCATTTACATTTAATGTATGAATCGACGCCGTTTTGTAAAGCAGGTCTCTTTAGCTACCGGGGCATTATTGTTCACGCGCTACACTGCTCTCGCTGCGGACAATCCCGTATTTCCAACTGTTCGTATAGCAGAAAGGAAGCGGAAGTTCAGAAGCGAGGCAGTTGAAAAAACAATTGAAGAAATCAAACAAAACATCGGCAATAAAGAGCTGGCCTGGCTGTTTGAGAATTGTTTTCCTAATACGCTTGATACAACGGTAGATTACAGGCAATTAAACGGCAGACCGGATACTTATGTTATAACGGGTGATATCGATGCCATGTGGTTAAGAGACTCCGCAGCACAAGTATTGCCTTATCTGCCGCTATGCAATAAAGACAAGGCACTGCAACAACTTATTGCAGGTGTTATAAACAGGCAAACAAAATGTATTCTTAAAGATCCTTATGCTAATGCATTTTATAAAGATGAAAATAAAATAAGCTCCTGGCGCACAGACAATACCGATATGAAGCCGGGTGTACATGAACGCAAGTGGGAGATAGACAGTCTTTGCTATCCCATACGCTTAGCACATAGTTATTGGAAAACTACTAATGACACCAGTGTATTTGATGCAGATTGGCTAAGGGCCATGAAACTCATTGTTAAGACCTTCAAAGAGCAACAACGATATAATGACGATGGACCTTATTCTTTTCAGCGAAAAACCGAAAACCCTTCTGATAGCTTGCCAATGAATGGTTTTGGCTACCCTGTAAAGGCTAATGGCCTTATTTGTTCTTCTTTTCGTCCAAGCGATGACGCGACAGTATATGCATATCTTATTCCATCTAATTTCTTTGCCCTGTCTGCCTTAAAGCAATTAAAAGAGTTATTAGTATTGCACTCTGCAGAAGGCGATATTGTTTCCGACGTAAATACATTAATAAAACAGGTGTCCAATGCGCTCGACGAGTATGCAACGGTAAACTATAAAGCATTTGGCAAAATATATGCTTACGAAGTAAATGGCTATGGCAGCTGCAACTTAATGGACGATGCTAATATTCCATCCCTCCTTTCACTCAGCTACCTTATACCTGGCATGCAGACAGATGAGACATACCTCCGCACCCGCAAATACATCTTAAGTAGTAACAATCCATTTTTTTATAAAGGCAGCGCGGCCGAGGGTATTGGCGGACCACACGTAGGCAAGGATATGATATGGCCCATCAGTATTATCATGCGTGGCATGACAAGTAAGGAGGATGACGAAATAAAGTATTGCCTGCGAATGCTACAAAACACTCATGCTCACACAGGCTTTATGCATGAATCCTTTCACAAAGACAATCCCGCTCAATACACACGCTCATGGTTCGCATGGGCAAATAGTTTATTCGGGGAATTTATTCTCAAGCTTTATAACGAAAGGCCACATTTACTGAATGCATAAACACCAGGCTGTGTATAAATTTCAGCTTACCTTTTTACCATTCATCTTTATTCACTTTTACATTCAGGATACCTTTAGGTTGATAGCCAATTCTGAATGCGGTATTACGGTGATGGTAGTTATCCCATGACTGCACAAGATCTACCCTGAAACCTCTTATAGTTTTCACACCAATATTATCTATACCTACAAATGCTTCCGTATAATAGTCAGTTGCTGAAACGTAGAATGTATTGGTACCTACCACTGCATGCCACTCCGCTTGGCGTAGCAATGGTATTTTATTGGTAAGCAATCCTTGTAAATTATATTCCAGGTGCAGTTCGCCGTATAGTGGAGCCGTATTGCTGTACAGGTAATAAGGCGCAAGCTCAAAACCATTTAGGTAAAAGCCTAAGGGCACTGCAGCGACTTCATTACCATTCAGGTGCATCATGTCGGGAATACTAACATAGTTGCTGTTCAAAAATCCTCCCGCAGCTACATTGTAAGAGAAAGTACCTAATAGTCTTAAACGTATATTTTGTACAATGCCGAAACGCCATTTGTCAAAATCTACTTTGCTGTTTAGCACATCCGGAATTCCTTTTTCATAGTCCAGTGTAAATCTTGGCCACCTGCTGCCAACAGGCATTTTGCGCTCCGGCAGTTGTATATAAGTATACCCCGGTTTGTACGACAATGATAATTTCACCAGTGCCGCATCATGCTTTTCCCAGTTTACATTATTTGCTGCCTCGGGGTTCAGGTTAGGTGTATTGCTTGTTAGCTTGTCTTTACCACCACCGGCAATGGTATAATATTCAGTGTTATCTAAAGGCGTATGCTCCTGCCATGCGGCATGAAGGCTCCAGCTAAATCCATTTGCATAATCCCTGTTTACAAATAAGCCGCCTGTCCAGCGCTCATATATCTTTAAATAGTTCTGGTTATAGAACAGGGTAGATATACTATTATATAATTCAGGGATAGGGTTCTGTGGGTTAAATTGAAATACATATCTGCCACCTTCCAGGCCCAGTTCCCATTTTCTACCCTGCCATGTTTTCGATTCACTTGTATAGCTGCTGCGCAGCATGGTATTAAACTGCGTGTTAGAAAATCCATAGCGCACACCCACTTTAGTTTCTATTGTCTTTTGCGAGTCTATAGTATGTGTCCATAGTATCTTTGGCGCTATGTTCAGGCCCTCTACTGTATTATAATTTATTATTCCTGATAGTATTGAGTTTGTTTTAAACACATCCTTACTTCCCCTCGCTGTTTGCTCCAGCCCTGAGATAAATATTTGCCCCGCAGTTATTCTGTTTCCTACCTTCCGCATTGAGTCGATGTATTTAGGGTCCTGCTCTCTCAGGCGAATGCTGTCTTTAATTATATAGTCGTGTTTTTCATCACTTTCCAGCGGAATAGGCCTGTTGCTCACCCAGTAGCTTGAGTCTGTCTGGTTGGCTGTTTTATCATACACGCTTACTATTTTACTTTCAAATAGCGAATCCGCAATTGGCTCATTTACTTTCTGCTTGTCATACACAGTCACAATATTTCCGGTTACATTAAAACCTAAAATACTGGCAGTAACATACAGCACCTGGCTCTTCACTACCCAGGTATCTTTTTTCAGTGGCAAGAATAGCTGGTCAATTCGCGCCGTATCAAAGACATTAAGATTAGCCTTTCCTGTCAGTATCATACTAAGCCCCTGTATGGCCCAGTCTTCATCAACTACGTATAGCGTGCCTGTAAATAATGGTTCATATAGCCTTTTAGGCTTCACACTTATTTTATATATAGTATGGCCGTTTTCAGTAAACTCACCAATTAGCTTATACTTATAGTAGTGCAATGCATTATCACTAATAGGAGATACAAATCCACGAGGGTTGAAGATGGCTATATTGTTTTCGTAGAAGGTAATTACCGATGGTATCTTAGCAAATCCTAGTCCCTTAGGGTCGCCGCTTTGATGAACGGAATGAATGATAGTTCTGTTTTTATCAGGTGCCTTGGAATAATAGTCCGCCTGCTCTTCACACAAATAAAGGATGCCTTTCCCCGCGGTGTCCAGCCCCAGTTCTGCTTTGTCAATCTTGTCCCCAAGCAGTTTAGATGGTGTTTGCCTCGTGCGCACCACGCCCTTCAGATAAATACCTGTTTGAAAAGAACGTACTTGCTGCAAATGGAATTTGCGTTTGGCTATTGCCTTCCGTATATATTCATAGGCAGGGTCTTCGCTATTTGCATGTACCACAGCCTCCTTCATTTCATAGCTCTGCCCTTGCAGCACAAAGTCATGCGTCACTGTCTCATCACCCTTTATAGAAATATTATATTCCGATTGCTTAAACCCTATATATTGGCAGATCACCTTGTAAGTGCCCGGCTTTATCACTATAAGGTATTCACCGTTGGCGTTGGCGTTCACCCCATTCGTCGTACCACTTATATAAACAGTTGCAAATGGCAATGCAATACCACTCGCATCTACTATCTTTCCTTTTAATATCCCCGCAATACTGCTATAGGATATCAATTGCAAAAAAAATATTGCAAGGTACGGTAGTGGCTTCTTCATTGATAAGGTAATTTTTCTGCTATAGAAATAATTGGTGCATTACAGAAAACAATAAAACCAGCTTAGACTATTTATATGCTTTTAAAAAAGACCATGCAGCTGCGCATCTATGCTTCTTACCACTTCCGCCAGGTCTTCTTCTCTTTCAGCAAAGTTCGTTTTGTCAATATCTATTACCAGCAGTGGCCCGTCTTTATAGTTTTCTATCCATTTATTATAAAACTCATTC
>JAFDXS010000237.1 GCA_018267795.1 Bacteroidota bacterium
TCGGCCTTGCAGCAAAGAATGCGATCCTTATTGTGGAGTTTGCAAAAGAACGTGTAGATCAGGGAGAAGATGTTATTAAGGCTACCCTAGAAGCTGTACGCCTGCGTTTACGTCCTATTATCATGACCTCGCTTGCCTTCATCCTGGGTGTTATGCCGCTGGTTTTAGCAAGTGGTGCGGGCGCAGTAGCACGTCGCACTATAGGCTTTACGGTACTTGGTGGTATGCTGGCAGCTACTTCACTGGCTATCTTTATTGTACCTGTTTTATTTGTACTCATTACAAAGGCTGCCTATGGCAAGAAGAAGCTGGCTTATCTGCAGGAACATCATGACGAAATAGTAGAAGACAAAAAGAAAATTTCAGCCGCCGATGTAGATCCGGCACTGGAAATAGAGCTTAAAAAATCTCATGCTGAGAATGAAGAAAGCAAAAGAAACAATAATCCTGATAAACCGGAGAATGATAAACCGGCTGAATAACACTAAAATAAAAGCTCCTTTAAAGGAGCTTTTATTTTAGTGTTATTTGAACTTTATTTTTCAGTACGCTTCGGGATATGGTTATTTTAAAAATAATCTTACTCAAAGCCTTGGTTTATACCCGGGCTTTAATTTTGTCTTGCTTGGCGCTGGTTGAAGCAAATATTGCATATTCTATTTATTTTGTGTAATTCAAAAGTTTATAATAACTAAGAATGAAGCTGAACCATGTATTTTTTTTATTTCTTTTTACAGTATTGCTCATTGCTGCCGGCTGCAAAAAAGATCTACTCCATTTCAGCAAAGTGCAAAAGATTGACAGCCACACAACAGAAGACAGATTGACCAGGAGCATTTTTATTAATGATACATTGGGTTATGTAATAGGTGGTCAGCGCTTTATCAATTGTATTATTCTTACCACAAAAGATGGCGGCTATACGTATAGCCTTTCCACTTATCCAGATGCCGGCAAATGTCTGTATGGTATTACTGTATCACCTTCCGGTACCATCTATACAGTAGGCTTTGATGGCAAATTATTGTCATCTCTTAACGGCAGCAATTGGATGTATAAACAAATGGATTACTTGCCATTTAACGATATTGTTTTCCCTGATGCGCAGCATGGTATAGGCATAGGAGGTGTCAGTTTTGAGTCAGGTTTCAGATTTTATATAGATAGCTCAGGCAATAAATTGAAATATGATTCACTTGCATACCAGCTAAACCGTATAAAAATGGCAGATAGCCATACTGGATATATCTGTGGTTATGGCATCGTGCAAAAAACAAGTAATGGCGGTCAAACATGGGATATACTAAATGTAACTAATGATAATTTTACAGGGCTCGACGTACATTCCCCTACAGATATATGGATATGTGGTTACGCAGGGAGCATATATCACTCCACTGATGCCGGTAAAAGCTGGAAGCAACTGCGTGATGGCAATAATATTAATGTCCCCAATTTCCATCTGTATGATATCTACTTCCAAAATGACGACATAAACGGCTGGGCTGTGGGCGAAAATGGCATTGTGCTGCACACCGATGACGGTGGGCACCACTGGATGGAATATGATAATTTTACACATGATGCACTGAGGAGCATTACCCCCTGCCCTAATGGCGATTTGATGGTTGCCGGCGATAATGGAGCGCTTTACAGGCTGGCCCTGCAGTAAAGCTTGGGGAAACATTTATATTTCCCTTTCTATCAATTCACCAATCTATCAACTTATCAACTATTTTTGCAATCATTTTACAGTCTTATTTTACAGGTTTAGAAAAAAACTACATGCAAGTAACACTTAGCGAACAGGAATTGGTACGTCGTGAAAAGCTGAAAGAGCTGCACGCTTTAGGTATTGACCCCTATCCCGCTCCTCTTTTTGAAATTACACATACTGCTCAGCAGATACGCGACGAGTACACTGAAGAAAAGCAGGATCAGTTCAAAAATATATCTTTTGCAGGTCGCATAATGAGTGTGCGCGATATGGGCAAGGCCAATTTTGCAGTGCTGCAGGATGGCACAGGCCGCATGCAGATTTACATCCGCAGAGATGACATTTGCCCAGAGGAAGATAAAACCCTCTACAATACCGTTTGGAAAAAGTTGCTAGACATAGGCGATATAATAGGTGTGAAAGGCTATGTATTTACTACTAAAACAGGCGAGATATCTATTCACGTTGAGCAATTCACTATCCTCACTAAGTCATTGCACCCGCTTCCTGTTATTAAAGAGAAAGACGGTGAAGTATTTGATGCCGTAAGTGATCCCGAATTCAAATACCGCCAGCGCTACGCTGATCTTATAGTAAACCCTTCAGTGCGTGAAACTTTCACACGCATCACTAAGATGAAGAATGCCATTCGCTCTTTCCTTAATGACCGTGGCGCGCTGGAAGTAGATACGCCTGTATTGCAAAACATTCCGGGTGGTGCTACTGCCAGACCATTCATTACACATCACAATGCGCTGGATATTCCATTATACTTGCGCATAGCCAATGAACTATACCTCAAGCGCCTTATAGTAGGTGGCTTCGAATGGGTATATGAGTTCAGTCGCAACTTCCGTAATGAGGGCATGGACCGTACGCATAACCCAGAGTTTACCATACTTGAGTTTTACGTAGCCTACAAAGACTACCTGTGGATGATGGACATTACAGAGCAGATGCTGGAGAAAACAGCTATTGCCACCAATGGCACATCAGTAACTAATGTTGCAGGCACAGATATCGATTTCAAAGCCCCTTACAGACGCGTAAGCATATACGATGCTATTAAAGAACATACAGGCATAGACATCAGCAATATGGACGAAGCAGGCTTACGAGACGTTTGTAAGCAATTGCACATAGACGTTGACAACTCCATGGGCAAAGGCAAGCTGATAGATGAGATATTTGGTGGTAAATGCGAAGCTCATTATGTACAGCCAACTTTCATAATAGACTACCCTATAGAAATGAGCCCGCTTACAAAAAAACACCGCAGCAAACCCGGTCTTGTAGAGCGTTTTGAGTTGATAATAAATGGCAAAGAAATAGCAAATGCCTACAGTGAGCTGAATGACCCTATAGACCAACGTGAACGTTTCGAAGACCAGGTAAAACTGATGGAGCGCGGCGATGAAGAAGCGATGTTTATAGACTATGATTTCCTTCGCGCACTTGAATATGGTATGCCGCCAACCGCAGGTATCGGAATAGGTATTGAGCGCCTTGCAATGTTACTTACAGGCCAGGTATCTATACAGGATGTATTGCTTTTCCCGCAGATGCGCCCGGAACGTACTGCCATAGCCAGCGAACCGCAAGCATAACCCATTAGTATGAAACGCATTGTATTGCCTATATTATGTTGCCTCTTGCCTGCCATGGCAAATGCTCAGCATTATATTGATAGTATAAACCTGTACAGGAAGCATTATAAAGAAGATTTTCTTACAGATGCCCGTAGCCCGTTAAAGGCAGCGGATACAGGTTTTCTCAGGTTTTACCCGGCTGATATTTCATACAAGGTCAAAGCCAGTTTTGTGCTCACACCGCAGGCTAAGGAATTTTCAATGCCCACCCACAGTGGCAAGGATAAGATGTTCAGGCAGTACGGCATAGCAACTTTCAAACTGCATGATACACTATTAGTACTGCACGTTTATCAGAATATCACGCTCAGTAAAGACCCTAAATATAAAGATGATCTGTTTATTCCCTTTACAGATCTTACTACCTATGAGGAGACTTATGCAGGCGGCCGCTACATCGATATTTCTATAAACGATATTAAGAAAAACGAGTTGATACTAGACTTCAATACCTGCTACAATCCTTACTGCGCATTTGCATCAGGTTACTCATGTCCTATACCTCCTGATGAAAATAAACTGGCAGTTCATATCCAGGCAGGCGAAAAACTATTCGGAAAATCAGTCGAAGAATAAACGAAATTAAAAAGGCGCCCTACAGGCGCCTTTTATTTATATTGTCGATAAACTCTTATTTCAACCCAAGCTTTGCTTTTACCAGCGGTAGGATGTTATCTCCTTCCTTAGCATACAATAGTGCGCCCTGGCTTGCATCAAAGATGTAGTCGTAAGCTTTTTCTTTAGCTATTTCTTTTATTGCTTTATCAGCTTTGTCCAGTATTGGGCCATACAGCTCTTGTTTCTTCTGCGCTACTTTATCCTGTGCGCTCTGCTGTGTGCTTTCTATACGGTTTTGCAGGTCTTGTATTTCTTTCATCTTCACTTCCTTCATCGCATCGGTCATAGTCTTTTCACCGGCTTGAAATTGCTGCACCTTTGTCTGGTACTCTTTCCCCATTGTTTCCAGTTCCTGCTGAAATGATCTTGCATATTTATTAAGGTCAGAATCTGCCTTTACTCTGTCAGGCATAGATTGCAATAATTCAGCCGAACTTATATATCCAAACTTTGTAGCCTGTGCTAATGCCATGTTAGTGATCAGTAGTCCACAAGCAAGAATCATTAATAACTTTTTCATTACGGTTCTATATATTTTATCTTTTTAGGTTTTGCAAAGTAAATGCCATTATTTATTTATTCCAAGTAATTTTAAAACATCATCACTGCGGTCCAGTTTAGGGTCCGCATAAAACATGGTCACACCTCCTGCTTTATCCAGTACCAGGTCATAAGCCCTGTTACTAGCCATCTTCTGCACAGCATTATAAACCCTGTCTTGTATAGGTTTAATAAGCTCCTGGCGCTTTTTGAAAAGGTCACCCTCATAGCCGAAGCGTTGCTTTTGCAGGTCTTTAGCGGCTTTTTCCTTTTCCACTATTTCAT
>JAFDXS010000238.1 GCA_018267795.1 Bacteroidota bacterium
CATACTTGACGGCGCGCAGCAGATAGCGGTGCCTGCCTTAATGGCGACATTAGCTATATGTATTGTATTCTTCCCGGTAGTATTGCTTACGGGGCCTTCCAAATATTTATTCCAGGCAATGGCATTGTCTGTGGTAGTATCCATGTTGGCCTCTTATGTGTTGTCCCGTACCCTGGTGCCTGTATTGGCGCGTATGCTGATGAAAAATGAACATCATGGTACGGAGCCACCTGTGAATGGCAGCCGCTTTAAGAATTTTTCTTTTCGCTTTAACCAAGGACGTGACAGGCGATTTGAGAAATTCAAAGAGCGTTACGGCAAAATACTACACCTGTGCCTGAAGAATAGAAAGGCTGTGCTGATATCTGCTTTTGCTGTGCTTGCGATATCGCTGCTGCTGGTGAAGGTTATAGGAACAGACTTTTTCCCGACTACAGATACAGGTATGATGAAGCTGCACTTCCGTGCGCCGGTGGGCAGCCGTATAGAAGAAACGGAAAGACTCGTGGACTCTGCTGAAGGACGCATACAAAAGATAATCCCCAAGGCTGAACTGAACTCGGTGAACGATATGATAGGCGTGCCTACCTCCTATAACCTGGCATTTGTGCAGACAGACAATACGAGCAGCATGGACGCTGATATACTTATTTCATTAAATAAAGGACATAAGCCTACAGCAGACTATATAAGACAAATAAGGAAAGACCTTAATGAACATTTTCCCGGCTGCAGTATTTATTTCCAGTCGGCTGATATAGTAAACCAAGTATTGAACTTTGGTACCTCTGCACCTATAGATGTGCAGATAATGAATAACAACTATGATACGTCTTATAAATATGCATCAAAGCTGAAAGACGCCATACGCACCATTCCGGGTACGGCTGATGTGAATATTAAGCAAATACTGGATTATCCAACGTTGAAATTTAATGTAAACAGGGAGCGTGCACAGGAGCTGGGCTTATCTCAAAGAGATGTGGCTAATGCTATGCTGGTGGCTTTGTCGTCAAACTCAACTATTGCTCCATCCTTCTATATAAACCCGCAGAACAATGTAAACTACCAGGTGGCGGTGAAGGTCCCTTATCAGCAAATGAACTCGGTGAACAGTATTTTAAATACGCCTGTTACGCCCGGCGGCAGTACTATGAACAGCAATCCTAATCCATCACCTACTGATCTGCCAATGGCACAAACACAGGTATTAGGCAACCTGGCAACTGTTGATTATCAAAACCAGTACGATGTAATTAATCACTATACCGTGCAGCGCGTAATGGATATAACTGCTAATGTAGATGGCAGAGATATGGGGTCAGTAGCTAATGATATAGAGAAGAAAATAGCTGCCATGGGGCAACTGCCCACGGGGATGCATATATACCTGCGCGGGCAGCCGGAAGTGATGAATAGTACCTTTAAAACACTTGGATTGGGGTTGATACTATCTATAGTGCTTGTGTACTTCCTTATGGTGATACTATTCCAAACCTGGTTGGATCCGTTTATCATTCTTTTTGCAGTGCCGGGAGCTTTTATAGGCATACTGTGGATGCTGGCAATTACAGGCACTACTATTAATACAGTGTCATTGATGGGCTCTATAGTAGCGGTGGGTATAGCGGTGTCCAACTCAATACTGTTGGTGAGTTTTGCTAATGAAGTGCGAATAGAAAAAGGACTGAATGCAATAGAGGCAGCCCTGGAAGCCGGTAAAACACGCCTCAGGCCGGTATTGATGACGGCTTTGGCAATGGTGCTGGGTATGATACCTATGTCTTTGGGTACTGGTGCAGGTGGTGAACAGAATGCTCCCCTCGGCAGAGCAGTAATGGGTGGACTAATAGTGGCCACATTCGTTACGCTATTCGTAGTGCCTGTCATTTATTCCCTGCTGCGAAAAAATGCACCATCACTGAATAAGCTGGATGAACAGTTTGCTATGGAGACAATGCGGTATGACGAAATAGATGCAGCACATGCCGTATTGGTACCAAGCCATTCTGTAACAGAGCCTGAAAAACATTAAATAATACAAAACTTAAAATAAGTGTTATGAAAACGAATACTGGAAAGAAATCCATAAGAGTATGGTTAGGTGGCGGCTTTATAGTTGCTATAGCTGCACTGGGCCTCATCCTTATGTTCTTCAAACAAAAAAGCGCGCTTGCAACAGAAACAAACGCACGCATAAAAGAAGTGAAAGCAGGGCCTGAAGTAAAGGTGATGCGTGCTGGCATGAGTAACGGGGATAAAGGCCTTACGCTAATAGGCGAAGCAAGACCCTATCAAAGTGTAACACTCTATGCAAAGACCAGCGGCTATATGAATAAGATACTGGTAGATAAGGGCGATAAAGTGCATGAAGGCCAATTGCTTGCTACTATCATTTCTCCGGAAATAGATGAATCGTACAAAGCTGCAGTAGCAGACCTGGAGAATAAAAAGAAAATACTGAAGCGCGACCAGGCCCTGCTGCAGAAAGAATACATATCTAAAGAGGATGAGGAGCAAACCGAAACTTCTGTAAAGATGGCGGAAGCGCAGGTTAGCTCCTTGCGCCAGCAAATGCAATACAAAAATATTGTAGCGCCTTTCTCCGGCACTGTTACAGCACGTTTTGCAGATCCAGGAGCGCTTGTGCAAAATGCAACTAACTCGCAAACAAGTGCGCAGCCGGTAGTAACACTATCGCAGGTGGATAAGATAAGGGTGTATGTATATGTGGCGCAAAATGATGCTGCATACCTGCAGGAGAACTACCCTGTTACTATCTCGATGACTGAAAGACCCGATCTGAAAATAAAAGCCAAAGTAACACGTATAGCCGGTGAGCTGGACCCAAAGACAAGAATGATGCTGGTAGAAATAGACTTACCTAATACCAACAATCAAATAATACCGGGCAGCTACCTGCAGGTTAATTTCCAGACACCTGAAAAGAAAAACCTTACTGTGCCATCCGAGTCACTGGTGATAAGAGCGGGAAAGTATTTTGTACCTGTAGTAGATAAAGGAACAATACACTACCAGCCTGTATCTGTTGCAAATAATGATGGCGTGCATGTGTCTATACTAAATGGCTTGCAGCAGGGAGATACGGTAGGACTGAACGTGAGCCCTGAACTAGCAGAAGGGCAGAAGGTACGTGTGCAATTGTAAAAAATTAAAATACTGAAAATTGAAAAAAGCATTTATAAAAATTGCAGGCCTAATCAGCTTCCTGTACGTTAATCCCCTGGCTGCGCAGCAAGGGGTTGTTAAGGTGCTAAATCTGCAAGAATGTATCAATATAGGTCTTGATCATTCTACAGCAGTGCTTAAAGGCAATAATTATGTAGCACAGGCAGGCGCACAGGTATTGGCTGCGTATGGTCAATACCTGCCAAACCTTGTGGCTGCGGCAGGGTATAACTATGACAGGGGTAATAATCTTTTTTCTTCTGCTGGCTTTACCCTAGTAAATGAGAATCGCAGTCAGTTTAATTATCAGCTTACCAGTAGCCTGAACATATTTGCAGGTAACTATAATAATGCAAACTCCAGAGCGGCAAAGCTCAACCTGCAGGCATCTAACCTGACGCTGGAAAGAGCGAAGCAGCAGATAACATTAGATATTACGCAATCTTACCTGCAGGTGATACTGGATAAACGAATAGTAGCGCTTGATAGTAATAATCTTTCCACCTCCTTAAAGAGAGAAGAACAATTGACTATGCTTACAGAGGTGGGCCGTAAAGCAAAGACAGACCTATACCAGCAGCAAGCCCAGACAAGCAGCGATAAGCTACTGTATATAAATGCACAGAGCAGGATGCAGAATGATAAGATCCTCCTGTTTCAGAAGTTGCGCATTGACTCTTCAGACAACTATGATATAGCAGATATACCTATAGACGATAATGCAGATGCGGCACACTATGCAAATAAGGATATGTTGGTGCAAACTGCACTACAGGATAGAGTAGATCTTCAATCTGCTAATCTTAATGTGGAATCGGCAAACTGGATAACTAAAAAGTATAGAAGCGGGTACCTGCCTACCGTTAGCCTGGCCGCTGGCTTATATAACTCAGGTGCATATTTTAATAGCCTGACAGTAAATGGAGTAGATAGCAAGCCTGCAGATCAGGCGGCTATACCCACCCAGCTATATAAATATACCTATGGCATAGCAGGGATTAATGCCAGTTGGAACATTTTTGACCGTTATTACACAAAATCTAATGTGCGGATAGCAAAGCTTAACGCGGATAATGCCCGGATAGACAAACAGGATACAGAAATAGCCATAGTTTCTAATGTAAAGCAGGCATATAACGATTACGTAAATGCTGTGCAACAGATGGAAACGGTGGATAAAGGACTGATGGCTGCACAAAAAGCATACGAAGCAGTAAATGGGAAGTATAAGGAGGGCGCATCAGATTTTATTACTGAGGCCAATGCCCAGCTTGTATTACTGCAGGCAGGACAAAGCAAAGTACAAGCTTCGGTAAATATGATGCTGCAAAAGAAGGTAATAGATTATTATGTAGGTGCAAATGCCAGGTAGCTGTATAGTATAAAAATGCCTGCTGTGAATACAGCAGGCGTGTCAAAACAAAAAATAAAAAACACAAACCGCTGTCAAGATAATAAAAAATACAGGTTTGAGTGTTTCGATTATGAAAAAAACAGGGGCTTTTTAGCCCTTGTTTTGCTTTATGCCTGTTTTTGGAGGCCATTTTTCATTTCCTAATAGCTTGTTAACCAATTACAAACCTGCCGTTAACACCTGCTAAAAACTTTTGAAGTC
>JAFDXS010000239.1 GCA_018267795.1 Bacteroidota bacterium
ATTTGCCTTTGGTTTTATCAAAGAGCCTTAACTTTTTATCAGGGTACCAGCCGCAATGTTTTACCCATTTGCCACAGTAGTTTGTAAGCCTTGACAAGGAATACGCATCATATTCCGGTTTTGCCTTCACACTAAGAATGCTTTGTTGTAATTCCGGAGAAAGAGCTTCATCTGCATCTAAAGACAATATCCAGTCATTTGCAGCCTGGTCATTTGCAAAATTCTTTTGAGCGCCATAGCCCAGGAAAGCCTGGTTTACTACACGAGCGCCATATTTTTCAGCAATAGCTGCTGTGTTGTCCGTAGAAAAACTATCTACCACCACCACCTCATCTGCAATGCCCGCTACAGAAGTAAGGCAGCGGGAAAGGTTCTTCTCCTCGTTTAGTGTGATGATGACAACACTTATTTTTACCATTATTGCTTTTCGGAAAGCTAAAGAAATTAGCGCTTTAACGAGCCGTAAAAATAGGAAAGTGTTGCGTTTTTAACGATGTTTTACCATATTTTTTGTTGTTCGTAATGAGCTTTTATCAACTTATTTAGTAACTTCATATACTAGGAAATAATCTTTTTCTTATTCCATTAATATAGTAGTAAATGAATTCTGTGCTGAAGGTAGGGGCAAAACTATGCACCCTTTTATTGTGTGTATGTGTATTCGGTAATCAAGCATTTGCCGGCAATTATATTGATTCTGCATCAGCAGGCTTATCAGAAAAAGATATTGTTGTTTTACAGGTTGAAGATCCGACCCCGGCCGCAGCCCAAAAAGTAAATACAGTGGAACTGAACACTTCAAACAGCTCTATGTTTGAAGCAATGAAAACCGTAAAGACAATGGCCCTGAAGGCTAATGCTAACCTGGTGAAGATAACAGAGGAGCATGAAAACAATATTACACATGCGCCGGATAAGATAAGAGCCGTACTATACCATACAGATAATCCTAAGACTTATGAAAAGGAAGTAACCTGGAACAAGACAAGAAAGCTTAGCTGGAATGATTTTCGCGGCCCTATACCTGCTGATGCAGGCGATATGACGGCAGCAGCAACGTACTGTGGTATAGGCTTCGAGACTAACGTGGTAAGCAATAATGCAAAGCCAAGGATATTTGTTTACAATACCTTTTATCCATCTCAATCATGGGTAAGGGCTGATGAAAAGAATGAGAGTGTGCTGATACATGAGCAAGGCCACTTTGATCTGTGCGAGCTATATACGAGAAAGCTGAGACAAAAACTGGAAACAGTGAACATCAATGCGCACAACATGAAAAATATTTTGCAGCGCGTATATGATGAAGTGAATACCGAATATGAAAATCGCCAGGAAGCATATGAGGAAGAAACGCAGCATGGCGTAGATGATGCCCAGGAACAAAAGTGGACATCGGTAATATCCAAAGAGTTATCACAAACCGAAAAATGGGCTGATTAAAAAGCCTTTAATATAACAAATATGGCTGCCTTTGAGCAGCCATATTTGTTATAGAACTTATGTAAAATTATTTTATTTAAGAGAGTAGTTTTTGACGTAATAAGAATTCAAGCTGGTCGTTAGACACCACAAGTTTCTCACTTAAATTCTTCATATCCTGCGCTTGCTTATATACATCAAACGCCCGTTGTATAGTGCTGTCCAGCTCTTCTTCGTTCCATGGCTTGCTTAGGTAATGGAAAATTTTTCCTTTATTTACCGCGTCAATCACAGCATTCATGTCTGCGTAGCCGGTTAGCAGTATCCTCATTGGCTCAGGATATTTTTCCAGCACTTTTTCCAGAAATTCCACTCCTGTCATGTTAGGCATGCGTTGGTCTGTAACTATGATTTCTATGGGTTGAGTTTCCATTATTTTCATAGCATCATCAGCACTTATGGCAGTAAAAACATTATACTTTACCCTGAACATTGCCTTGAATGAAGTAAGGTTGTTTACTTCATCATCTACATAAAGTATATTTATTTTGTTATCTGTCATTACAATGAAATAATTAGCATTAATTTTGGCTCTCAAACGAAGTTACACATAAATTTCAAAATCTAATATTTATATAGGATAATATTAATATCTGTGTGTAACCATCTGTCTTACAATTTATAATAAAATCATTTAACTTACGTACACTATGGATTCACTCAACTTATTAATGAAGAAAACCCAACAAAAAGACAACGATATTTTTCAGCCTATATTCTTTAATCTTCGTGAGGAGCAGGACAAAAAGCGGCTCGAGGATTTAATAAAATCTGACCCGGAATTAACAGTTCTTGATGAGATTGATGGACAACTGCGTGAATTAATAAAAAGCCTTAATCCTTCCATCAAAATAAAAGCCGATGAATATCCCGCGCTTATAGAAAACCACCTGGCAGGGCAAGACCTGGAAACATATGGCCTATGGGTATATTATCCGTGGAGCCGCAGAGTAATACATGTACTGGGTGAGGAGGAATTTATAGAAATACGTACCAACCGCAATAGGTACAAAATAACAAGGGAAGAACAAGCATTCCTTAAAAAGAAGAAAATAGGCATCATTGGTTTGTCTGTAGGACAGTCGATAGCATTAACCATTGCTATGGAGCGCATTTGCGGCGAGCTGCGTTTAGCAGATTTTGATACAGCAGAGTTGAGCAATCTTAACCGCATTCGTACCGGCTTGCACAATCTGGGATTGAAGAAAACAATTATTGCTGCCAGGGAAATACTGGAAATAGATCCTTATATAAAAGTGAAAATATTTAGCGACGGACTTACGGATGCTAACATGGATTCTTTTTTTGAGGAAAATGGAAAGCTGGATTTGCTGGTAGAGGTGTGCGATGGCCTGGATATAAAAATACAAAGCCGTTTTAAGGCAAGATCGCTGCACATTCCGGTAGTGATGGATACAAATGATAAAGGCATGCTGGATGTGGAACGCTTTGATCTGGAGCCGGAACGCCCAATATTGCATGGCCTTGCCGGCGATCTTGATCCTCAGAAAATAAAGGACCTTACCAACGAACAGAAGATACCGTATATACTGAAGATGGTAGGTGCAGATACCATTAGCTCCCGCCTCAAGGCCTCTATGATGGAGGTGGAACAATCTATAAATACCTGGCCGCAATTAGCATCCTCTGTAGTACTTGGAGGTGCATTAACAACAGATGTTTCCCGCCGCATATTGCTGGATCAATATCATGAGTCAGGCAGATACTACGTGGATTTTGATGAACTTATAAAGGATGAAAAAAGCAAGGTAAATTGTAGCGTGCCTGCAGAATACTTAGCTCCGGCGCCTATGAGTAATGAACATCTGCAGCAAGTAGCAAAGACCTACAAAAGTGATGTAAAGGGAGAAGATCCGGGACGGGAAAAAATAAACAAGATTGTAGAGGCAGGTATATTGGCACCATCCGGTGGCAACGTACAACCCTGGAAATTTCTTTATTATGATAACAAGCTATTCATTTTTCATGAACTGCATTATTCTTATTCATTGCTCGATTATAAGAACCTTGGTTCTTATGTAGCTATCGGTGCGGCTATAGAAAATATTTCGATAGAGGCGGCAGCACTTGGGTATGACATTTCAATAGTTGAATTCCCACTTAAAGAGCATAAAGAGTTAGTAGCTGTTGTCACCTTTAAGTCTTCTGATAAAGCCAATGCCGACGGGAAACTGGCGCAGGGAATTAAGTTGAGGTTGACGAACAGAAATGTAGAAAAGAAAGAAATACTACCGGCTGCCGATTTTCAAAAACTAAAAGATGTTACAGCGTCTTTCAAAGGCGCAGAGCTTACGATAGTGGATGATGAACCCACTATGGCAGCGCTGGGTGATATATTTGCCGAAACAGAGATGCATCGTATTATTCATCCACGTGGGCACTATGATACATTTAAAAATGAGCTGCGCTGGACACCGGAAGAAAACGCGAAACTGCGTGATGGTCTTGATGTAGCTACGCTTGGTGCTACAACGTCTGAAATAGCAGCCCTCAGCATAGCCGGCGATGATAAAGCAATAGCCTTTTTAAGAAGCCTCAAGGGGGGGAAAGCCTTCAAAAAGATGGTGAATAAAGCAGTAGCTGCTTCTTCTGCACTAGGTATCATTACGATGCCCGAATATTCTGAAATTAACTTCCTCAATGGCGGACGTGCATTAGAGCGTATGTGGATTGAAGCAAACCTGATGGGAATATCACTGCAACCTATAGCGCAATATGTTTTTTTGATGGCACGACTTAAATATGGCAAAGGAGAAGGGCTTGACAGTTATTTTGAAAAAGAATTTGAAACACTGGGCAATAAATTTTTAGAATTAATGCCTGATTTGGAAAATAAACAACCTATTTTTATATTCAGATTATGTAAAGCCAGCGAACCAAAGATCAAGTCTTTGCGCAGGCCAATAGAATCAGCCTTTATTTACTTATAACTTGGATAAGAGAGAAAGTGTAAATGAATAAAGAACGATGACATTAAATATATTTAGGCCTTATGCTTTTTCTTCCGGAAAGGAGCATGGAGTTTTTTTTAGAATTACTTCCTATTACTATACAGGTAAGCAAAGCAGATCTTTTGGCGGTATGCAGCGAGTTGTATCGAAATCATTCCCCGCAATGGCATTCCTGGTGTCAATTGGTCTAGCTATCTTTCATACGTCATACTATGTATAGAATACGGGTATTTAGAGCAATTGATGATCTTGAATCGTGCAAGAAATTTGCCGAGGGCCATCTTAATGTGCTAAGGGACTATGGCGTAAACAAGGTAACTACTGCAAAGCTTGACTGGTT